>JBBQPM010000074.1:0-30800 GCA_038217425.1 Gemmatales bacterium | reverse complement strand
ACCCCTTCGGGGTATGTTTCCACGGATACCTGTGCCCTGGGGTTGCGAGTACGCAACCCCAGGCTTTGAGATTCAACCCCTTCGGGGTAGAGACAACCTGTGTTTGCCCTTGACGTTGTGTTGACAAGGCCAGAAAAGTGGAGCTGTCCAACTACGATGCTGCTTTATCACTAACGCTGATTTAGTTGCGTGCCGCACTCGCCACCTGCCGTGCGGTGAGGTCTTGCCACCAGGCCGTGCTGAGGGACTGAAAGTTGAGCTGATAATGCCGCTGCAGCGCGACGTCGTAGCCGTCCTTCAGGCCGTCGCGGACGAACTCGACCAACACGTGCGGGCCCTTCATGGTTTCCAAATGGGCCATGAGCGTGACGCTCTGGGCGTAGAAGATTTCGAGCTTGCGCGGCTCCGGGTAGTCGGTCAGACGCATCAGCTCCGCGAGGCCGAAGATGCCTTGCTTTTCCTCGATCGCCTTGAGGAGATTCTTGCGATGCTGCTCGAGCTTGTACGCGGGTTCGCTAAGGACGGCGATGCCTTCGTCCGCCCAGCGAGGGACCGCATGGGGTCCGAAACGCCCGGCCAAGACGACGTGCGTCGTCTCGTGCGGCAATACCGCTTCGAGCAGATGCGGGTTGTCGACGCGTAGGTCCATCCGTCGGCCGATCACGCGGTGCGTGGCCGGGTCGCTCTCAATGCGCGAATGTCCGGGCGAAGACGCTGGAACCTTGGTCAACGCGCTGTAATCCGAAGCGGTCGCATGCAGCACCAGTTCGCACTTGGGATTCCAGACTTCGGTGTCCGTGCCGAACCAGCGCCGACTCATGGCCACGCGGGTTCGCTCGGCGATCTGAGCGGCCTTCTCGACGTACTCCGCCGGCTGATTGTGGAAAATCCGGAAATGCGAACTTTCACTGACGTGCCAGCCCTGCGGATTCTTCCCCAGATGCTGCACAGGCACCGCGAGCGTCAGCGAACCGAGCTGGCGATTGTCGATTTCCTTGAGTGCGGTCTGCCCTTGCCCCTGGAGCTTGGGCGACAGACTCATCGCGGACTGGATTTGCTTTTGCAGCTTGCTGAGCGACTGCTGGAACTCCGCCTGACGATTGTCGGCCGATGCCTTTTCCCGCGTCGGCAGTCCGTTGAGGGCGGTCATCGCGTCGAACAGCAGACAGTAAGCGTAGCGTTCGCGGTAGGCTTCGAGCGTCTCGCGGTCGGCCTGGTACGCCTGGTCGTAGAACTGCTTGGCCTGGGCGTAGCGTTCCTTGCCGTACTCTTCGTCGGCTTTGGCCAGATAATGGGCGGCCATGTTTTTCTCGACGCTGGTGCGGAAGACAGGGCTGCGCTGATTGGCGTCGTCGAAGGGATTGTCTTGCGGGTCTTCCTTCTGAAAGCGAACGACTTTCGCGGAGGGTTGGACTTTACCGAGCAGATCGGGCCCGCGCACGGAGTCGGCGGCGATGAGTCCGGGGGTGACGACGGCCTTTTGCGCGACGCCCTTGATTTCGCCCTTGAGGTCGGGGCCTCGTTCCGCGAAGTTGGGCAGCGCATCATCGATGCCGGTCTTGACTTCGATTTTCAGCGGTTCGCGCGGCTTCACTGAGCCGCGCTGTTCGGGGTCGAGAATCGCGAGGCGTTGTTCGTAGCGCTGCGCCTGCGCCGCCTGGCCTCGCAGCGTGAGTCCTTTGACATGCGAGCGATACGCGGTTTGCAGGAGATTCATGAAAGCCGGGTCGCTGACGACCTTGGGGACTTGATCTTCGAGGAGTTCGACCGCCTTCTGCGTCTCGTCGACGCGGAGGTAGTGCTCGGCCAGGACCATCGCTTTCTTGATGGCGAGGGTATTGCGGAAGGCGACTTCTTCGGGCGAAAGCATCGGATCGGCCGCGAGTCGACCGGCGAACGCGAGGGTAACGAAGATGAAGGGAGCGAGGCGCATCATGCCAGCATCCTTGCCGAGCCGACGGACGAACGCGGGACGTTCGGATCCTGGTGCTAGAGGGTATCCTACCCTTGGAAACCGACGGTCTCCCCAGGAACGGCGTTACGGTAAAATATCGGTTCGAAAAAAACAAGGGCAAGAAACGCGGGAATAACGGCGGTAGGCGAAAGGACGTCGAGCGTTTCATTTAATCGGGCGCAACTTTGGGCTTGGCGAAGTTGCGGACGTCTTCCGCGGAAATGCGAAAATACCGCGCGATGGTGCTTTCCGACAAACCTTCGGCGAGCATCACGGGAATCGCCTCATGCAATGTTGCTTCGCGGCCCTCTTCCAGCGCCTCCTGGTAGACCCGACTCTTGCGAATGTCTTCGACGAGAAACATGGCTTCTATCTCCTTTCGGTTCATCATCGGCAACTTGCACAAAATCACCGTTTCTATCCATTGTATCAGTTGCTGAACTTCCTCGGGAGCGTCAATTTCGCGTCGCGCACGGTGGATCAAATGGCGTCCGTGCACGATGGCTTGGTCTTCCGTACAAGCTACCATTTGCAACACTGAGAGCCCAAGCGGCATGGTCTCGGCGATTTCCAGTTCGTCCATGAAGTACCGCGTCACATGACCGCTATCCAGGAGTGGTTGGTACGGGCCCAAGTCTCTCGGTTCGAGGGAACGCGAGCCAAAAAGAATCACGCCGCGAAAGTCGAGGGCGGGGTTGTTCTGCTTCAAGTATAAGTAAATCTTGGCGAGTAGGTTGGCGTAGATCTCGGGATAGCGGTAAAACTGCACCTCGACGAAATATGTGGGCAAGCCGGCCGTTTTGGGAAGAAACACGCCGTCGATGCGCTGGGCGGTCTCCTTCAATTCCAGCGACGCGAAGTCATACAACCGCGCGACGGAGCCGGGCTGCCCTTGCAGCTCGAAGAAGGCTTCAGGATACCTGGCAAAGAGCTGGTAGAAGAGGGCATCGGTTTTCATGGCTGCATCACTCTTTCGCCTTCCCCTTTTTCCCCAAACCGATCGCTGCCAGGCCGTACGCCAGACTCACGCCGATACCGACGCCGACCGCGATTCGGCCCATCGGCGTCGCTCCCTGACCGGCAATCGAGACGAGGCCGAGCGGATGCGCCAGCGCCCCGCCCAGCAGGACGCCGGCCGACGCGACCATGGCGTCGCTGTTGCCTTCGCCGGAGAGCACGATGAGCCGCACGGGACAGCCACCTGCCAGCACGCCAGTGAGGCCGACCAGGACCATCGCCAGCGCGTTCCAGAGCTGGTCGGTATGGGCAACCGGCTGATTGGCGTCGCTGAGAACGAAACTCCCTTTGGAAATGCCGAGGGTGACGCCGTACCCGACGATCAGGAATCCGGCGCCGATCAGCATCGCGCGGGGGCCAGTGAAGACCTGACGCGCGGCGGAGACGGCGCAAAAGCCGGTCAGCGCCAGGGCGACGCCGGCGAAGGTCGCCAGGCCCAGCGCCCAGTTCCAGGAGGCGTGCGGCGGACCGGAAGTGACGCCAGGCCCCGGGCCGAATGGTACGCGTTCCCACAGAAATAGCCCGAGTCCCAAAAACGCGAAGAGCAGGCCGGGCGACCCGGCGGGGACGCCGACGACGTCGGTCTTGCCGGCGTGGTAGCCGCCGTGCTCGAGCCATTTGCCCACGCCGACGCCGACGAGGAACCCCGCCAAACCGACGACGGCATTGACGTCGCCGCCGCCCAGACGTTGCAGCATCCGGAAGGGACAGCCGAGAAAGACCATGGCGCCGATGCCCATCCACACGCCCAGGAAGAACTTGGCACCCGCGTGACTCCCCGCGCGGCCCTCGTAACTCCAGGTGACCACGCGCAAGAGAAACGCGCCGAGAACCAGGCCCACGAGTTCCGGACGGAAGATGCGCGGCCCGTCGCCGGCGAAAAGTCCCAGGGAGCCGGCGGTATCGCGCAGGAAGCAGGCACCGCAAATTCCCATGTTCCCCGGGTTCCCCTCCTTGACGAGCCACGCCGCGACGGCGCCGACCAGAGCGCAGACGGTCCAGGCAATCCAGAGACCTTGGGGAGACGTGGGAGAGCGAAGCATGGCGGCATCCTTTTCGTGGGTGACTGCTCTTGTTGTAGAGCCAGCGACGTCGTCGGCGACCGCAGCGAAATTGCTCTCCCTCTTTCGATCTTCTTCTGCTAAAGTGCTCCATCGCGTTTGAATCTCGGATGTCAAGGGGGACGCCGGGACGGCATAACGCGGGCCGCGGACAAGGAGGTCGGGGCGTGGCCTACCGCTGGAGAATCAGACACAAGCTCATCTTGGGCATGACGCTCATCGTGTTGCTGATGGCCTTTTTGGTCGCGGGCACCCTCAACGGGCTCGCTTCCTACAAGACCGCCATGCAATCGATCGACCTCAAACTCAGCGAACTGAGCAAGGCCGGACTCGTCCGCGACGCCATCAAGGTGCTCGGCGATCCCATTGCCGGTCCCAATCAGCGCCAAACGCTGCTCTACAAAATACCCCCCGCGCTCGAAACCCTCGCCGAGTATCGCAAGCACCTCGAAGAACTGCGCGGCCAGCGCAGCGATCCCAATTACGGCTTCGTCGAACTCGATCAGATCCTCGCCATCGAACGTGAACTCCGCGACCTCGAAAAGTCCCTGTCTCAGGCGACCGGCGTCAACGTCGCCGATCCGACGACGCCCCTTCCGGATCTGCTGGCGCCCACCGGGCCGACCCGGAAATCGATCGACGGCGTCATCCGCACCTCCGGCGACGTCATCACCAATATCTACACCGGGCTGCACCTCAAGATCCGCGCCTCGAAGTTCGACTACCAACATGCCCAGGCGATCCTCTTCGGCGCCGCCGGGCTCTCGCTCGTCTTCATGATCGGCCTACTGCACTTCTTTTACAAGAGCGTCATTAAGCCCATCCGCCTACTCGAGCTGAACGTCAACCGCGTCGCCAAGGGGGACTTCGAGCACCGCATCGAAATCAAGACCGGCGACGAAATGCAAGACTTCGGCGACGCCCTTAGCGACATGACGACCCGGCTGCGCGACATCTACCGCAACCTCGAACAGCAAGTCAACGAACGGAGCCGACAGCTCGTGCGTTCGGAACGGTTGGCGGGCGTCGGCTTTTTAGCAGCGGGCGTCGCTCACGAAATCAACAACCCGCTGGCGAGCATCGCCTTTTGCAGCGAGGCGCTGGAACGCCGGGTCGTGGAACTCTTCGATGAAAATCATGCGCGCGATCCGCAGGAGCGCGAGATCATCGTCAAGTATCTCAAGATGGTTCAGGAAGAAGCGTTCCGCTGCAAGGAGATCACCCAGAAATTGCTCGCCTTTAGCCGGGGCGAGAAGAGCAAACGCGAGAAGACCGATTTGACCTCGCTTCTGCAGGGCGTCCTGGATATGGTGCAGCACTTGCCCAACAGCAAGGAACGCAACCTGCGCTTCGAGTCCAAAGAGCCGCTCGAGGCGTGGGTCAACGGCCAGGAAATCAAGCAGGTCTTCCTCAACTTGGCGGTCAACGCGCTGGAGAGCATGGACGAGGGAGGCACGCTGAACATCGAGCAACGGCTCGAGCGGGGCATGGTGGAACTGCGGTTCACCGACAGCGGGTGCGGTATGACGCCGGAAGTGCTCGAGAATATTTTCGAGCCCTTCTTCACAACGAAGGACATGGGCAAGGGGACGGGCCTGGGTCTTTCGATCAGCCACCGCATCGTCAGCCAGCACGGGGGCGAGATCGAGGCGAAGAGCGCAGGACAAGATCGCGGTAGCACCTTCATCGTGCGGCTGCCGACCGATCCCCCCGCAGACCAGGGCCCCGACGGCACGGAAGGCATCGATCCGGAAGAAGAATTTTTGAAGCTAAGCGCCGCGAAACAGGCGGCGTAAGACTGAAAACGGCGAGCCAGGTCGCGTCAGCGCCTGGAGGACGGGCGCCCGCAGGATGCTGCACTCCAGGCGCTGACGCGGCCTGGCTCGCCAGTAACGGAATTCTAAGTTCGCTCGAGCAGGGGACGAGATCATGGCTTCGCTGAAAAGTCTACGCATGCTGTTCGCGGACGACGAACGTTCGCTCCAGGAATTCATGCGGTCGGAACTCCCGCGCCTGGGGCACACCGTCACCGTCTGCCCCGACGGGCGGGCGGCGGTCAAGGAACTCGCGCAGGGCAAGTTCGACGCCGCCATCCTCGATCTGCGTATGCCGGGCCTCAACGGCATCGAAGTTCTCGAGCAAATCAAACAAGTTTCGCCCGAGACCGAAGTCATCCTTATGACCGGCCACGCCAGCGTCGAGACCGCCATCGAGGCCGTCCGCCTCGGGGCATTCGACTACATCACCAAGCCGTGCAAGCTCACGCAGATCGAAACGATTCTGCGCAAGGTCGTCGAGAAACGCGAACTGCGCCACAAGAACCTCGCCCTGCAAACCCGCGTGCAGGCCGCCGAGGGCCCCAGTATCCTCGTCGGCTACGCCCCGGCCATGGCGTCGGTCCATCGGCTCATCAACACCATCGCCCCGACCGACACCACCGCACTGATCCTCGGCGAAACCGGCACCGGCAAGGAACTCGCCGCTCGCACCATCTACCAAAAAAGCAAACGCGCCGACATGCCCTTCGTCCCCGTCAACTGCGGCGCCCTGTCCGAAAATCTCGTCGAGAGCGAACTCTTCGGCCATCGCCGCGGCGCATTCACTGGCGCCGACCGCGATCACAAGGGCCTCTTTGAAGTCGCCGACGGCGGCACCCTGTTCCTCGACGAAGTCGGCGAACTCAACAAGAACATTCAGGTGAAACTCCTACGCTTTCTCGAGTCCGGGGAAATTCGTAGGCTGGGCGAAACCGAGCCGTTCATCGTCGACGTCCGCATCATCTGCGCCACGAACCGCGACCTGCGCGACATGGTGCAGACGGAGGAGTTTCGCGAGGATCTCTACTTCCGCATCAACACGTTCGAGATCCGCATGCCCCCCATGCGCGAACGTCGGCCTGACATCCCGGAACTTGCCAAGCACCTCCTGGCCCGCACCGCCAAACGGCCCGTCGAGGTCGTCAGCAAACTGCTTTCGCCCGAGGCGATCGATACGCTGCTCGAGTACGAATGGCCCGGCAACGTGCGCGAGATGTCCAACGTCATGGAGCACGCCTGGATCCTCGCCGGGGGGGGCGAAATCCTTACGGAACATTTGCCGCACCACCTGCGCGTGAAGCCGGGCGATCGGCCCACGCTGTCGCTGACCCGGCACGCGGAGATGCGCCCGCCGCCGCCCACGGGCGCCAAGACTCTCAAAGAGATCGAGATGGATCACATCATGAAGGTGCTGGAGAAGCACAAGGGGAACAAGCCCGCCGCCGCCACCGAACTCGGCATCGTCCTCAAGACGCTGTACAACAAGCTCAACCAGTGGGAAGAGGAGCGAGCCAAGAACGCGGGATGAGCCAGAGGTCTTTCCGAGCCGGAAGCGTTAGCGACGATCTACGCAAGATCGTCGCTAACGCTTCCGGCTCGGAAAATCGACCCTTCTTGCGGAAAATGAACTCACTTCTTCAGGCGATCGATCAGGAACGAGGCCGGGGTGGGGAACATCGAATCGACGCTTCCGGTGCGCGAAAGCACCACGTCGACGCCCACGCTCCGCAGTTTCTCCGCGAGTTTGACGCCCATGATCGGCGAATGCGTCGGATCGGGATGTTCCTCGCCGACCTTGGCGCCGGCGACGCCGCCGTAGTAAAGTCCGATCGGCGGATCGTCTTTGGTGACGTGCTCGATGGGCGAATATTCTTTGATCCAGGGGAGAACCATCTCGCGCTTTTCGTACAGTTCCTGGAATCCCTTGAGACCGAAGGCATGGGAGCCGTAAATGTAGTTGGGGAGCCATTCGCGCAGTTGTTTGGGATCGAGCGAAGTCTGGGCGCCGCTGACGGCGGCGCACGCGACGCGGGTCGATTCACGGGCGATGGGATCGTCGCTCTTGGGGTCGGCCAGGTCATCGTGGAAGGCGAGCCAAAGCGAGGAGCAGGCGCCTGCGGAGCCGCCGGTGAGGCCGACCTTTTTCTTGTCGATGTTCCACTCGGCGGCCTTGGAGCGGAGGAACTGCACCGCGCGGGCAGCGTCCTCCAGCGGCGCCTTGACCGGCGGCATGATCTTTTCCTGAACCCCGTTGGTCACGTAACGATAATTAATGGACGCGACCGAGATGCCCGCGTCCATATACGGCTTGACGCTGCCGACGCGGTCTTTATCGCCCCCCGTCCAACTGCCGCCGTGAATGAACACGACGAGCGGCGTCGGCGTCTTGGACTCCGCCTGGTAGAAGTCGAGCACCTGACGTTCGTGTTTGCCGTACGCCACCTTTGCATGCGTCGCCGGCTGCGAAGGCATCGGCGGCTTCTTCTCGACCTTCTTTTCGACTTTCTTCTCTTGGCCCTGACTGCTGACGCCGATCAGGCTCAACACGACGGCCACGGTCAACAAAGCTGCGAGACTGCGTTTCATGAGAATGCTCCTGGAGAATGGAAAGGCGATATTGACGGGAGGAATCTTCGAGTAGCGGCCTGGATCATTGTATAATGGCGAAAGAAACTGGGAGATTCACATGGCGACTGCTGACACGCTGGCTCCGGAACGTTTGCTGACGATCGACGAGTACCTGGCGCTACCCGCTACCGATCAACCGACCGAGTTGGTTCGAGGAAGGATCGTGGTCGTGAATCCGGCTAATCCCTGGCATGGCTACGTGTGCTCCCGAGTTGTCTTTCTTCTGAATCAATTCGTGGAAGAACGAAAATGCGGATCCGTCGCGAGCAACGACTCGGGCGTCATTACGGAACGAGATCCAGATAGTTTGCGCGGAGCGGACGTTTCTTACTACAGTTTCGAACGCTTGCCGATGGAAGCCATCAAGCAGTGGGGATATCCTTCCGTCGCGCCGGATCTCGTCTTCGAAGTCAAATCTCGTTACGATCGCTGGACGAACATTCTTGCCAAGGTGGCGGAATATCTGAACGCCGGCGTGAGGGCCGTCTGCGTGCTCGATCCCGAGCGAATGACGGCTGCCGTCTATCGCGACGATCTGCCGGCAGAAACGTTGACGGCGGAGCAAACCTTGACGCTGCCGGGCGTGTTGCCTGGATTTGCGGTGCAAGTACGTCGATTCTTCGAAGCGTGATTTACCACTTCTTCTGCGCCGCCTTGAGCATCGCCTCGGCTTCTTGCCGGGTCGTTTCGCCGCGCGAGGAGCCGCGTAACATGCTCGCCAACTCCTCCAGACGCTCGTTCCCCTCGAGCCAATCGATGCTCGTCACCGTCCGCTTGCCCTTCTTGGTTTTGCGGATGGTCCACTGATTCGGGGCGTAACTGGCGACCTGCGGCAAATGGGTGACGCAGATGACCTGATGCGTCTTGGAGAGCCTCGCAAGCTTCAGGCCCAGGACATCGCCGAGTCGGCCGCCGACGTTGGCGTCGATCTCGTCGAAGACCAGCGTGCCAATGGGGTCCGCGGAGGCGAGCACCGTTTTAAGGGCGAGCATAGTGCGCGACATTTCGCCGCCGCTGGCGACTTTGCGCAACGGCCGCGCCGATTCGCCGACGTTGGCCGACAGCATCAACTCGAGCCCCTCCAGTCCCAGACTCGGCACGTCGGCCGACAGCGGATCCGCGCCCAACGGCGTGAGCGTCAATTCCGCGCCCAGCACCGCGTCGGGCATACTCAGGTCCGCCAACTCCTTCTGCACCGCCGACGCGAACTTCTTCGCCGACTTCGCACGCTCCTTCGACAGCTTCTCACCCGCCGAACGTAGCTTCGCGAACGACTCGGACAGCGTCTGTTCGAGCGTACCGCGGTCTTCCTCCTTACCCGCGAGCGCCGCTTCCTGCGCCCCCAGCGTTTGACGATACTCGATCAGTTCCTCGATCTTCTTGGCGTACTTCGCTTCCAGCCGGCGCAGAAGCTGGTAACGCGCCTCGATCTCCTCAATGCGCTCTGGGTCGGCAGCCGACGCGTTGGTCCAGGGACGTAGCGACTGGGCGAGATCCTTTGCGTCCTCGGCCAAGCCGAGCAAGCGCTGACCGATGTCGGCGAGATCGGGGTCGATTTTCGCGAAGTGCTCGGCATCGCGCTGAAGTTTCGCAAGAACTTCGTAGACGGCGCCGTCGTCGTCGTAGAGACGCTGACAGCCGGCCTGGGCGAAATCGAACAGCGCCTGGGCGTGCACCAGTTTCTGCCGCTGAACGGCGAGGTCGGTCGCCTCGCCGGGGATGAGCTGGGCCTTGTCGAGTTCTTCCATTTCGAAGCGAATGAGATTCAGTTCGCGCAAGCGCTTCTGCCGATCAGCATCGATATCGGCGATCTGTTTGCGGAGAGTACGAACCTCGCTCGCCCAGCGTTCATACTCGGAACGTAGACCGTCGAGATCGCCGAAGGCGTCGAGCATGCGGAGTTGGTAGGCGCCGTCGAGCAACGCCTGGCTTTCGCGTTGACCATGAATGTCGATGAGGAGCGGGCTGAGGTTTTTGAGCAGCGCGAGCGTGACGGGTTGATCGTTGACGTACGCGGCTCCTCGGCCCTGGCGGTTGAGACGGCGCATGAGCAGGAGTTGTTCGTCGTCGAGTTTGTATTGCAGGACGTCTTCGACCGCCTGACGCAGCGAGGGCTTGGTGAGTTCGAATCGGCCGACGATGCGAAGTTCGTCGGCGCCGTCGCGGATGAGGTCGACGCCGGCGCGTTCGCCCAGGAGGAGACCGAGGGCCTGAAGGAGCAGCGTTTTGCCCGCGCCGGTCTCGCCGGTCCAGGCGCAGAAGCCGGGCTGGAGTTCGACCCGTAGATCTTCGAGCAGCGCCAGATTCTGGACGGCGAGTTCGCGCAGCATGGCAGTGGGTTCTCAATCCGTGAATGTCTTATGCAGAGAGCATACTCGAAACTTCCGCGGTTCTCTGATATAGTACCGCCATGGCTACGTCAACCCATACCCACGTTTTGGAAAGCCTGCTCGAACCGGTAATCGGCATCAAGGCCAATCGAAAAACCCAGGCACGCGTCGCCAAATTGGCCGAGAAGTGCAACGAAGGAACGATGTCGGCCGAGGAGCGGCGCGAGTATGAGACCTACGTGATGGCCAGCGAGTTTATCGCGATCTTTCAGGCGAAAGCCAAATCCGTTCTTGCCAAGAATGTTTAGTCCGCCTCCTCGCTCCATTTATTCCCGAGGATCCCGCATGCGCCTTGCCACTACTTTTCTCGTACTCTTCCCCATCGCCGCCGCGGCTCAGGACGACGTCTTTACGCCGCAGCATGTCGCGAAGCTGCGCGTCGTCACCGAGGCCGTCATCGCGCCGGACGGTTCGCAGGTCGCTTATGTCCTGTCCGTGCCGCGGAATTTGCCGAAGGAAAAGGACGGCCCCGCATGGGCGGAGTTGCACGTCGTCGACAAGGCGGGCAACTCCACGCCGTTCGTCACCGGGCCGGTAAACGTCGGCGCCCTAACGTGGACCGTGGACGGCAAGAGCATCGCCTTCCTCACCAAACGCGAGAAGGACGACACGCGCAGTCTCTACGTCATCCCGACGCGCGGCGGCGAAGCGCGCAAACTCGTGGCGCATTCGACCGACATTCAGAGCTACAGCTTCTCCGGCGACGGTAAACGCGTCGCGTTCCTGGCAACGGACGCTCCCAACAAGGCGACTAAGGCGCTGCAAGATCAAGGCTTCAACCAGGAGATTTACGAGGAAGCCGATCCGCTCACGCGCGTCTGGATCGACACGCTGGACGACGAGAAGCCGGCGACGAAACTCAAGCTCGAAGGCAACGCGTCGGAGTTGCAGTGGAATCCGAAGGAGGACAAGCTCGCCGTCGCCCTGGCGCCCAACGCGCTCATCGACGAGCACATCATGTTTCGCAAGCTCCACATCGTCGATCTAAAGACGGGGAAGGCGACCGATCTCAAGAACCCCGGCAAGCTCGGCCAAATCGCATGGTCGCCCGATGGCAAGAAACTGGCGATCGTCACGGGCGCAGACAAGTACGATCCGAAAGAGGGCCGGTTGTGGGTCTATGAGGTAGGTACGGGGAAAGGCAAGGACGTCTTGGATAAGCAAGACGAGCGACTTCATGTCGAGTCTATCGCCTGGAGTGCTGTTGGCCTTGATTTTCAGGCATCAGACGGGGTTCGCACGCTCTTCGGTATGGTAGAGGGACCAGGGCCGTATCCCATACCAGAATCGATTCTGGTGAGCAACATCTCCACAACCCGACCGGTTGGCCGAAAGTATGCATTTATCGGGCAGACCAAAGATCATCCCCCTGAGGCGTACTTGTTCGATGACATTTCGGATGAGGTCGTGCGCCTCACCGACAGCAACCCCTGGCTCCGCAAAATGAAGTTCGCAAAACAAGAAGTCGTCAAGTACAAGGCCCGCGACGGCCTCGAACTCGAAGGCGTCCTCATTCGCCCGCTCAACGAAAAGAAGGGCGAGCGCTATCCCCTCGTCCTC
This sequence comes from Gemmatales bacterium, assembly GCA_038217425.1. Classification (GTDB taxonomy): domain Bacteria; phylum Planctomycetota; class Planctomycetia; order Gemmatales; family Gemmataceae; genus JAIEPT01. The sequence continues at coordinate 18,373 of JBBQPM010000074.1, read as the reverse complement.
ACCGTGCACGGCGGGCCCGAGGCGCACTACTCCAACGGCTGGCTCACCGCGTATCACTCGCTCGGCCAGGTCGCGGCGGCGAAGGGGATGGCGGTCTTCTACCCCAACTATCGCGGCTCCACCGGCTACGGCGTCGAGTTCTCCATGAAGGGCCAAAAAGAAGCCGCCGGCAAGGAGTTCGACGACCTCGTCGACGGCGTCGATCATCTCGTCAAGATTGGACTCGTCGATACCAAGAAAGTTGGCATCACCGGCGGCTCTTACGGCGGCTACGCCACCGCCTGGGGGGCGACGTATTACTCCGAACGCTTCGCCGCGGGCGTCATGTTCGTCGGCGTCAGCGACTGGATCTCGTGCAGCGGCACTACGGATATCCCCTACGAGATGAACCTCGTCCATCATCGCAAGTGGCTCTGGGAAGACTGGGATTACTTCCTCAAGAGCAGCCCCGTCTACCACGTCGAGAAGCACAAGACGCCGCTCTTAATCGTCCACGGCAAGAATGATCCGCGCGTCCATCCGTCGCAATCGCTGGAACTTTATCGGCATCTCAAGGTTCGCGGCAAAGCCCCGGTGCGTCTCGTGCTGTACCCCGGCGAAGGGCACGGCAACCGCCGAGCGGCGACGCGGCTCGATTACAATCTGCGCCTGCTGCAATGGATGGAGCACTACCTGCAAGGCCCCGGCGGCGACATGCCGAAGCTCGAGCTGGACTACGGCCTCCCGGCGCCCACCAAGACGTCGAGCGCCGGTTGGGACACGCGGTCGCAGACGACGGCGAGTGCCGCGCCGTGGCCGATGAAGGGGTGTCCGTGTTGCATCGGCTGGTGAATCGTCGTACAATGATTTCATGTGACCGGCGTAAAGAAAGGGTTGCCATGGCACTCGATGAACTCAAGCGATCCATCATGGCCGTTCCGTTTCGACCGTTTATGCTCAACATCGCCGATGGCAGGCGGATTCCGGTCATCGGCCGCGACTTCATCATCACGCAGCCGGAGAAAGGTCGCACGGTGGTCGTTTTTCATCGCGACGGATCGTACGATTTGCTCGACGGCATGCTGATTACGGACGTGACTTTCGAAGCGACGGCGGATGCAGCCGCGGCAAATTAGCCGATCAAATTCCGCACCGTCAACGCGTCGTCCTGCCAGTCGTACGTCATGAGATTCGCCGCGCTGCCGACCTCCAGCGACGCCCCCGGCAAGCCGCACAATTCGCGCGGCCGGGCGCCCGCCATGTCGATCGCGTCGGCCAAACTGACTTCCGCCAAACGGACCGCCCGGCTCACGCAGGCGTCCGTAAAATCCCATGAACCCGCCAGGAAACTCGTCCCGGGCGCCACGATCTTGCCCGTCGGTAACACCTCGAACTCTTGACCCCATTGCCGATACACGCCCGGCGGCGAACCGGCGAGCGAACCGGCGTCGCACGTCAGGATCGTTCGGCTCGGCGTCTTCACCCGCGCAATGCACTTCACGACCGCGGCCGGCAGATGATGCCCGTCGGCGATCACGCTCGCCCAGAGTTCGTCGGCCGCGAGTTGCTCCCAGATGTAGTTGGGATGCCTCGGCAGCACGGCATGCGCGCCGTTTCCCAGATGCGTCGAAAGCCGGGCGCCGGCGTCGATCGCGGCACGAATGTCGTCCTGCGCCGCGTTGGTATGGCCCAAGGCGACGACGATGCGGGCCTGCGACAGTTTCGTGATGAATGCGATGGCGCCTTCGTGTTCGGGGGCGAGCGTCACCAGACGGATTCGGCCGCCGGCCGCGTCTTGCCAGCGCTGGAATTCGTCCCAGTTCGGCGCGCGGACGTGTTCCCGGGGATGGGCGCCGCGCGGGCCGTCGATCGGCGAAATGTACGGGCCTTCCAGATGATAGCCGACGATCGCGCGCGCCAACTCCGGTTCCTCGGCACACGCCTGATGCAGTGTGCGAAAGCCGTGCGCGAGGGCGTCGAACGAGCCGGTGATCAGCGTCGGGAAAAGCTGGCTGATGCCGTGGCTTCGGCAGACGTGGACGACGTGCCGGATGCCGTCCGGCGTCAGATCGGGGGCGTTGAAGCTGGTGCCATGGCAGCCGTTGATTTGCAGATCGAAAAACGCCGGCGCAAGCCACGGTGCGTCCGCAATGTCCTCGGCGGGATCGATACGAACGATGACGCCATCCTCAAGGGTGACGTCGATCACCTGCTGCGTGCAATAATGTCGGCCACGAAGTCGCATTGATTGATCCTTTTGCTTGGCAATGTTCCCCGAACGCTGTACAGTGTTCGGGACGAATTCCCTCACCCGAGTAAACCATGGACTGCCCGAACTGCCAGGCGCCGATCGATTCGACGACGGCTTCGCTTTCCGGCGAAGTCCAGTGCTCGCAGTGCGGCGGGCAATTCTCCGCAGAATCGTTCGTTGAATCCGATTCCGGCCGGACCGCCGCACGGCCTCGAAGGCCAATCGAAGGGATTGCGGCCGGGTATTTCGTGGTCGGCGTGTTGATTCTCTCGCTGCTGGCCAACGTCGCGTCCATCGTCGTCAGCTATTATGCCGACCGCTCGCTCGAGGGGAAAGGCGTCGCGGTGATGCAGGGGGTCCGCGATCCGCGGCTGCAGGAAATCGAGAAATCGATGTGGTACGCGAACGGCGCGTACTTCGCGCTGATGTTTCCGATGGCGCTGCTGTTCCTCATGTGGGTGCACGCCTCGTACAAGAACCTACGCCACTTCCGCTGCGTCGGCCTGCAGGCGACGCCGAGCTGGGCGGTCTGGTCGTTCGTAATTCCGATCTTGAACCTGTTTCGGCCCTTCTATGTGATGCAAGAAATCTGGAAAGCGAGCGACCCGCGCGCCGACTCGACGGGCTGGGAACAATCCCCGGGCAGCGGTCTGATCAGCTGGTGGTGGTTCGCCCATCTCATGCACTGGGGCGTCAGCTACCTCGTGGCCCGCGAGGTGCACAAGCCCGATCGCACGTTCGAGGATCTGATCTGGGGGCTGCGAGCGGGCATGGCCGTTCATGCGCTCGACGCGCTCACGACGATGCTGGCGATTCGAATGGTGCTGGCGGTCGTGCATCGACAGCGGCAGAAGAGCGAAGGCGCCGGCTGAGATTCGCTAAAATGCAGGGACGTGCCGCGGAATCGAATTGCCGAAGGAATTTGCCATGAGCCAAACGCTGATGTGTCCCGTTTGCCGAACGCCTGTCAGCGTGACTTCAACATCGGAACAGGCGGTATGCCCGCAGTGCCGGAGCACGTTTTGGGCGAACGTGGAGTCGGGGATCAGCGTGCGGCCGATGGACGCGGCGCCGCCGCCGGTGCTCAGCGTCCGTTCCGGGGCGCCGAATGTGCCGGCGCCGCTGCCGTACCGGGACTACAGTACGCCAGAAGACGTGATGCTGCCGCCTCAGCCCCCCGAGGGACTTTTTCTGGGCAACGTCGCGGTCCTTTTATTTGTGGCGACGATCATGACGAGCATGGCCTGCATCGCCGTCGACTGGTACGCGTATACGAATCTGGTGGAGAAAGACCGCGCGGGCGTCCTCGATCCTGAAGATGACCAATGGCTCACCCTCCTACGCATGAGCAGCGCCATGCTCAATATGGCTTGCTCCCTCCCGGCGTACGTTGTTTTTCTGGTGTGGAAATACTCGGCTTACAAGAATCTGCAGAACTTCCGCTGCCTGGGCCTCGAAGCGAGTCCCGGTTGGGCGGCCGGTTCGTACTTCGTTCCGATTATTTCTTTCTACCGACCCTATCTCATCATGCAGGAGATCTGGAAGGGGAGCGATCCGCAGTCAGAGCCCTACTCGGCGAACTGGTCGCTGGGCCGAGGGAGTTCGCTGATCAGTTTCTGGTGGTTTGGGTATCTCGTGTTTTGCGTCACGATGGTGGTGATCGCGATGACGACGACGATGAAAAACGAGCCGAACCTACACGAAATCCTGGTTACGTTGCAAGCGGAGATCGTCACGCACGCGGTCAGCGCCTTGACGACGCTGCCGCTGATCGGCGTCATTCTCGCGATCACGAAACGGCAGCGTGAGAAGGGAGACGGACTGCTCCATTGGTCGGCCAGCACGGCCTATGAGGGGCCGCGGTGAAATATGCTCCTTACCATCGATCCTCCCTACCCGATCTTCTGGGAACGTTCGGTCTCGGTCGCGCGGTAAAAGCCGTAGACGGTTTGCACGAGGTGTAGCGATTCCTCGCCGGTCATGGGCGGATCTTGCAGCCCGCACGCGGCGCGGACGCCGGCGCGCAGGAACGGCGTGTAACTGCGCCCGCCGCGCGGATACGCGAACTCCTGCACGCGCGGCTCCTTCACGTCCTTGTTCGAGTACCACAACAGCGGCCGTTCTTCGACGGTGGCGAGTTCGAGCCAGCCGTGCTCGCCCCAGACCTTGACGTGGGAATGCACGCCGCGATCGAGGTAGTACGCCGAGGTCATCGTGCCGAAGCAGCGGTCGTTGAACTTGAGCGACAGGACCGCAGCGTCTTCGACGTCGATGGGTTGCCCGCCGACGACCCCTTTGAACCCGGCGACGGCCTCGACTTTGAGTCCGGTGATGTAGAGGGCGAGATCGAGCCAAAGGATGCCGAACCAGGCGAGATGCCCGCCGCCGCCGCGGTTCTTGATGCATTGCCAGGTTTGCCGATACGCGGCCTGCGTGAGCCGGGTCTGATCGGCGACGATGTGAATCTCGACGCCGTAAATGCGCCCTAAAAGCTGCTTCTGCAGAATCCGCCGAGCTTCCTGGACGGGGGCGTGCGTGCGATTGGCCATCACCATCATGAGTTGGCGATGCTTGTTCTGCGCCTTCTTGACGAGCGGCGCGAAATCCTCGGCCCGCAGACAACCGGGCTTCTCGGTCATGACATGGCAACCGGCTTCGAGAGCGGCGTCGATCGCGGGGGGCGAAAGTCGCGGTTCGAGCGTGATGAGCGCGGCGCTGGGGCGGAATTTTTGGTACATGGCCGCGGAGTCCTTGAAGACCTCCCGCAGCTTGTTGCCCAGCGCCTTGCGGGCCTGCTGTTCGATGGCGCCGGACGGATCGACGAGGGCGATCGACTCGGCTTCCTCGATCTCGGCGAGCGAGGCGAGAAATTGGTCGAGGTGGGTGCCGTCCTGGTTGGTGATGAACGCGAGGGGGATGGCCTTCGGCATGAGTGTATCCTACTAAGTCGCGGTCAAATCAAGAGATTCAAGCCACAGAGGTCACAGAGAACGCAGAGAAAGAAGAATCAGAGACGCAATCTTGCCCCGTTTTCTTTCTCTGTGTTCTCTGTGACCTCTGTGGCTATTCTTTTTTAGCGATTCAACGCAGATGTTCGCCCCGCAACAACGCCAACTTCTCCAGGCTCGGCTTGAGCGCGCCGCCCGCATCGACCAGGCCGCAGTGCGGGAACTGGTGCGGATCGACGTCGGAGAAATGGGCCCACTGCACGCAGCGCACGAACGGCTTGCACATCGCCAGGGCCGCGAACGAGAGCGCCCAGTCGGCCTGGATGTCGGGCGTGAAACCGTGCCGCCAGGCGCCGCCGGCCACGCGTAAATCGGGGTCGGCCTTGGGGTCGGCGCCCGAAGACGACGGATAGCCGAGCGTCACCTGGAGCGGCAATCCGAGCAGGGCGTACATGTCGAGCACGCGCGAGGCGTCAAGCAGATCCCGGCAGTAGCTGCCGCGCGGCGAGACGCCCATCACCATTTCCAGATCAAGCCCGGCCAGCTTGACGCCCGTCCGCAGCAGCGTGTCCGCGAAGACAAACGGCGACTGGTTGCGCTCCTGCTGACCGAGATAATCGCCCCACGGTTGCGTCAGGCCGACGACGACTTCGATCGTCGGATCGACCTTCTTGATCGTTTCGATCAGGCGATGGGTGAGCCACAGGAGTTCTTCGTCGTTGTGGGCGACGACGCCGGACCAGTTGCATGCGGCGGCGACTTGCCAGGTCCGGATCGACGTGCTGTAGCGCCGAACCGCCATCTCGAGATAGTCGCACGCATAGCCCGCGAAGGCGAGGATGTCAGGCTGCTTGCCCCAGATCCAGTCGGGAATGCCGCGGCCGGTGAAGTCCAGCATCGGCCCGCCGATCAGGTGGAGTTTCTTACTCTGCGCCCAGGCGACCAGGGCGTCGGTGGCGGACCAGTCGAACTTCGTCTCGGTCGGCTCGATCTGGCTCCAGTTCAGCGGCGCCGCCACCGCGTTGAACGCCCGGCACAAGAACGGCGTCAGCATTTCCGGCGGCAATTGTTGCCCCAGCCGACAGGCGAGCACAGTTTCAAGCTTGGCTTGCCGGGAATGGCGAACGTGAAAGACCTGGTTGATGTACGTATGCACGAGATGATGGGCGGTCTGAAACCCAGCCGCGAGCGCCTGGTTGGCAAAGCCAAAAGTTTCGGGATTCGGGTAGCAGGACGCGGCCTTGCCGAACATACGGGCGGTTTGCTGGATCGCCTGGGTGAGCGGCGGTGGCATCTGCAGGCCACCCATGAGCCAGTCGGAGGTTTGGCCGCGCAGCTGGTTGATCTTGCCGCGCGCGAGCTCCAGCGTGAGGAAATAGACCGCGGCCCGTTCGATGACGGTGGCGGAGGTGACGAGAAACTTACCGGCGCCCTCGACGGACCAGGGAGCGACGAAATAGCCCGACTCGGAGTTGGCCCGCTGCACCGAGATCTTCTGCGGTTCAAAGGCGAGCTGCGTCGGATAGGGCATGCAATCCTGGCCGCCCGCCATGGTGGCACGTTCCAATTCGCTCAGCGTCTCGGCTGAGAGGTTGGGCGGCAACTGAAACGTCATCATGCCCATAGCGATCTACGGTTGGGGAGAGAGGGGGTCTTTCGAAATGTATGTTTTTTAAGATTCAAGGAAAGAGGCCCTTGCGGCTACGGTCGCGCCAGATTCAGCAAGATCTGCATCTGCGCCTCGTAGCGGGCCTCCTCGTCAGGCGTCGGCCGAGTCTTGCGCGTGTACGGCAGCGCGTCGTGCGTCTCCCAACCGATGTAAATGAACCGCCCCTTGCCGACCTGGCTCTGCGCTAAAATCGCGGCGCCTTCCGGCGTCCCCAGGATCACGTCCGACTTGCGAACGTGCAGCGGCGTGTTCTTGACGTCGGCGAACGCGCCGGCGTCGAGATGTTTGACCCAGGCATGGTTCTGCACGACCTGCGGCTTGATCGTCTTCACGAACCCGGCGCCTTCGGTGATCTTGGCCAGAAACTTTTTCCCCTCCGGCGTCGCGAACGACTCGCGCGCCGAGACGGTCAGGACAAACGTGCCGCCGGTTTTCATGTAGTCTTCGACGAGTTTGAGATCGTCGGCCGTGAACTTGGCGTGCTCGATCTTGGCCCGGCCCAAATGCCCGGTCACGATCACCATCTTGTAATCGGTATACTTCTTCGGTTCGAGCCAGGCGTGCTTGAGCGTCTCGACCTCGGCCCCGTTTCGTCGCAGGGCAAACGTGAGCAGCGGCAAGTCGAACGCCGGGTAGCCTTCGACGATGGCGACGCTCGGCGCCGGCTTCGTCCGCGCCTCGGGATAATCGATCTTGCGGCGCGGTACGTTCTCGACTACAGAGATCGACACCCCGCCTTCAGACTCCCCGAACATCCACAGACGCCCGCGCACGCCGACGTTCCAGAACGCGCCGTTCAGCGGACGCGCTCCCAGGTCCGGCTTGCCGGCATCGCGCGAACGAATCGGGTCAGGCCATTCTTGCGGCAATGTCACGCCTGCGTCGACGGCGGGACTTTTCTCTTGCAGCGACAGATTGACGACTTTGTGCCAGTCGCGGTCGAATGAGGTGAACCTCGGATCCGCGATTACGTCGTTCGTCCCCCAGCCCGGGGCATACTTCGCCTTGCTTTCTTCGTAGGCCTTCGACTTACGAAACTTGCTGAAGAAGTCGTCGCCCGGTTTCGTCGCCCCCATGCTCCAGAGCAGGTTGCCGTCGGCCTGGAAATCGGTGCTGGTCGGCGGCATGAAGTTACCCGGCAGGCCCTCCTTCTGCACCACGATGTTGTTGAAGACGCGCCGCTTGGCGCCGTGCCCCATCGCCGTCCCCAGGCCGTTGCTGGCATAGGTGTAACGCGGCACTTCGTCGACGATGAGCGTGTTGTGGTAAATGAACATCGGCTCCCAGGTGGGGCCGCCGTGATCGCTGGCGAAGCGTCCCGTCGAGATCACCTCCTGCTTTTCGTTCGGGCTGCGCGGCTGATGGTACCAAACGGGCCTGCGGAAATCGAAGACGTTTCGGTAGATGTACGCGCCGGCGCCCGTCTGCATGCCGCCGACGATCCCCTTCTGTCGGCCATGGCCGACGCCGAAGGCGAAGACGGTGAGCGTGCGCGAGAAGAGATTCTGATAGATGTAATGCTCGCCGCCCGGTGTGACGCCGTCGTACCCGGTGGCCGCGGTCAGGAACATACCGTCGTCGCTGACGTTGTCGAGGAGGTTGTGATGGAAGTAAAGGCGTTTGACGCTGCCGACGAAAACGCCGTCGACGGAATCGGTGAACTCGCAGTACGCGAGTTCGAAATCGCGCTGGTCCTGCCCCGAGGGCGCCCAACCGCTGGCGGAGAAGAGCCGGGATTCGATGGCCCGATACTTCAGGCTGCCGCGGAAGGTCCACGGAGCGGCGAGGCCGCGACACGCCGTATGGATCAGGCGAAAGCCGACGCATTCCATGACGCGGATGCAGGTCGAACCGCCGTAGAGGGTACAGCCGTCGAACTCGATATCGACGCCTTGATAGACGTCAACCGTGGCGCCGCCGGAGCCGCGCACGACGATATCCTGGATGCGCAGATGGCGCGACTTTTTGATGGAGAGCGTCGGCGTCTTCGTGCCGGCGACGACGAGGGGGAGCTTGCGCGGGTCGGTTTCGCCCTTGTAGTTGTCCTCGTCGGGGAGGTACTTCATCTTGGTGTGGCCGAGGCGGACGTGGATGCGGTGCGTCTTGGAATCGTGCCACAGGCCGGGGCCGCAGTAGATGTGATCTTCGTTGCCGACGTTGGACTTGAGGTTGAAGTAGACGTTGTCGGAGCGGAGGTCTCCGAGGAATTTATAGGCCATGAGCGGGATCATCGAATCGCCGAAGTTGCCCAGGACGTTGGAGTGCTCGGGGGAGCCGGCGAGTTCGGGATAGGTTTTGGTCGAGCGGAACTCGCCGGGGGCGCCTCCTTCGACCGGCTCCCAGGCCTTATCGGGCGTTTCGTAGAACTCGCGCAGGCCGCCGTCGAGGATGGCGAGTTCGCCGGGATAGGAGCGGATGGTGATCGGCCTGGCTTCGGTACCCTGCACCTGGATCATCGCATGTTCGTAATACGTTCCGCCTCGGAGGTAGAGCGTATCGCCGGGCTTGAGTTTGGCAGCGCCGTGGGCGAGCGTCCTCCAGGGCGCAACCTCAGTACCGGGCCCGGCGTCGTCGCCCTTGGCGGCATCGACGAAGTAGCTTGGCCCCTCGGCGAGCGGACGTTTATGCGCGGTCGGTAGAGGCCGAGTCGGCGCGTGCGAGCGGAAGGATTCTTGAGAGTGGCCGAGTGATGCGAGGGCCAGGAGGAGGGCGAACGTGCGCATGCGAGCTACCTCGGAGGGAAGGAGATAGCATTATTGTAGCGAGTCATGTCGCCCGCGAAAGCCCAGAGACGGCTGTCGCTGGGGAACCCTGCAACCGCGGCACGTTTTTTGGGATTGGTGCGGAAGGGGAATGTTGATTTCGCAAGGGCGGCCCAGGGATAGCCATCCCTGGGCTTTCGCTCATCGAGCGTAGTACAGATAACCCGAGATCAGCAAAATCACCCACTCGCTGGCGGCGAAATAATATGTCGTCGACGGGATGTCGCCGAACATGAAGAACCCGGCCGTGCGAAAGACGACGAGCGAGGCGTGCACGACCAGGCACACCGCGAGCGCGGCATTCGTGTCCTCGACGCGATAGAGGGGCCAAAGAAAAATGAGGGCGAGCGCCAGTTGGATGCCCCCGTAAACGGTGACGTATTCGGAAAGTCCGCCGCCGCCGACGAGGTCGTAGCCGATGCTCTTGGCAGTCTTGACGGGCTGCACCGCGCACCAGCCGGCCAGGAAAACATAAAGGGCGCCGACGATCGCCAGGAAGATTCGCGTCATGAGAAGCTCTCCGAGTGTTGCCCCATTGGTAGACTCCCGGAAGGGAAAAGCAAACACGATGCCGGTCAGTTCGCCTCGATGACCCGATCCGCCCGCGCCAGCACCATCGGCGACGACTCGACCACGATCAGCGAATGTCCCATCTCCAGCAACCGTTCCAGGCAGTTGAGTAACTGCACGACGTCTTGCGGATGCAGGCCGATCGTCGGTTTGAGCAGCAAGAACAGGCATCCCGCCTTGCGGCTGACGGCGAGGTGAGCAGCGAGTTTGAGGCGCTGGGCTTCGCCGCCGGAAAGCGTCTCGAGCGGCTGCCCCAACCGAAGATACTCGAGTCCGACGTCGAGCAACCATTTGAGCCGGCGCTCCAGCGCTCGCTGGGCGCGGAAGAAGCGAAACGCCTCGCGCACCGTGAGGTCGAGCACCTCCGCGATCGATAGGCCACGCACTTTGACGGCGAGGATGTTCGCCTGGAATCGGCTGCCGAGGCACTCGGGACAGGTCATCGCGACGTCGGCGAGGAACTGCATATCGACGCTCAGCGTCCCCTGGCCCTGGCAGGCTTCGCAACGCCCCCCCGGCTGATTAAAACTGAACGCGCCGGCGTCGAGATTGCGCAAGCGGGCCTCGCTGGTCTCGGCGAAGACGGCGCGGATGTCGTCGAAGATTTTGAGGTAGGTCGCCGGGTTGCTGCGGGCCGTGCGGGCGAGCGGTTCCTGATCCATGAGGACGACGTCCTCGAGGCGGGCGGTCGTTTGCAGCGTGCAGGTCGTGGTTTCGGCCGACTTCTTGCCGAGCCGTTGGGCGAGCGCGGGGTAAAGCTTGCGTCGTACGAGCGTCGTCTTCCCCGAACCGCTGGGCCCGGCGACGACGCAGAGGACGCCGAGCGGAAATTCGTAGGCTCTTTCACCGTCGTGCAAATACAGTAGTCCGTTGGGCTTTCGGGGCGTATGCGGTTCGGTCTCCTCGTCGCCGAGAAAGGTCGCCGTCACGGATTCTTTGACGTCCGCCAATCCGCTCGGCGGGCCCTGGTAGACGACGCGACCGCCTTCTTCGCCGGCGCCGGGGCCGAGATCGACGACCCAGTCGGCGGCGGCGATCCACCCTGGACGATGCTCGATCACGACCAGCGTGTTGCCCGCGTCGCGCAATTTTTCGAGCTGCCGCCAGATGCGCTGTGCCGAATCCGGATCCAGACCCGCCGAGGGTTCCTCGAAAACGTAGAGCGCCCCGTGTAGCGGTGCGGCGAACAGACGCGTGAGCCGCACGCGCTGCTGCTCGCCGGACGACAACGTCTCCCACGCCCGGCCCAGCGACAAGTTGCCCACGCCGACATCGATGAGGAACGCAAGCCGCAACCGGATCTGCTCGGCGATCTGCGTCAATTCCGGAGGTTCATCCTCGAAACGCAATTGATCCAGCCGCGTCTGCGCCAGATCGGCGATCGACTGGCCCCGGTAGCGCACGGTCCGAGCGGCGTCGTTCCAGCGCAGGCCGTGGCACGCGGGACAGACTGCGGGGATCTTGCCGACGGCGCCGGTGCCGTGACACGTCGGGCACGCGCCGGCGGGATCGCCGACGTCGAATAGACGCGGCTCGAGCGGGGGATACGGGAGTTCGCAACGGGGACAGACGCGCCGGCGGTCGAACGACGTCACGACGTTCTCGACGACAATCGCCAACCGGTCCTGGCCGCGAGCGAACGCGGTCTCCGCCGCCTCGCTCAGGCGCAACTCGTCGAGCTTGCCGACTTCCAGGCGATCGACGATCACCAGCGTTTTCCCGGGCGGAAGCGCGTCCTGCCCGAGCCGCAATACCTGGCCATCCGACCAGACCCGCACGAACCCCTCTTCGAGCAGCGACTTCTCATCGAGTTCCGCGGGGAAGCCGAGCAGAAAACGCGTCCCGGTTGCCAGCGTGCGAATGTGTTCGAGGACGTCGCTGGTGCGCTGCGGCCGAACCGGTTGCCCGCACTTCAGACAGTGCATGACTCCCGCGCGGGCGAAGATCAGGCGCAGATAGTCGAAAATCTCTGCGACCGACCCGAGCGTGGCCCGGGGGCCCGCCTGCAGCGGTCGGCGGTCGAAGGCGACGGCGGGAGGGAGGTCGCCGATCTCGTCAGCGTCGGGCTGGTCGAAGCGTTCCAGAAATTGCCGGGTGTAGACCGAGAAGCTCTGCAGATAACGCCGCTGCGCCTCGGCGTACAGGGCGTCGAAGACGAGGCTCGTCTTGCCAGCGCCGCTGACGCCGGAGACGACGGTAAGCTGCCCGAGCGGGAACTGCACGTCGACGCCGCGCAGGTTATGGAGGCGCAGGCCGCGGAGCGTGAGGAACTCCGTCGTCATGGCCCGAGCCTCGCGTGAATGCCTCCCAAAATGTCCGCGTCGGTGGGCAGCGTCGACGTGAGAAACGCGCTCAGCGGGATCGGCACTTCGTCCATGCGGTAGACGGTGCCGGGCCGGTGCACGCCGTAAATCGCGGTGGTGAAACGCACGGTCGGTGACAGGGGGGTGTCGCAGTGCGGATAGTCAAGCACGATGGTCGGCAGATCGTTCAGTCGGGCGCACGCCTCCGCGGAGAAGCGTTCGACGCCTTCGCTGCCGACGAGCACGAGGGCGTCGGCTTCGCCGCGGAGGATCATTTCGTGTGCGGAGAATTCGCCGGGGTTGTAGCGGGGATAGCCGCGTGCGAGGTTGACGCTAAAGGGGTAGCCGGTCTGCCAGGCGAGGACGCTATCGGCTCCGGTGACGTCCCCCTGCACGCGCATTCGGCGCGCGTAGAAACGTGCGTAGTCGTTGAGTTCGGAAGTGAGTCGAAGCAGGGCTTCGACGACGCGATGTCCCAGTTCCTGCATGCTGAGACCGACGCCGAAGAAGACGATGCCGAAACGGCACGCCTTCATGCGCCGGGCGAGATCGACGAGCACGGGGGTCGCGGGGACGTCGTGGCCATGCACGAGGGCGCGAAGCGTCCACAGGGCCTCGAAGTCCCGGTTGGCGTCGATCTGGAGAAAGACGTCGGCCATGGCGGAGGTCGCGGAGGGCGCCGAATCGACGACGACGACGGTGCGTCCGCTACGACCCTCGGGAGTAAACTCGCCGCGGGGATCGACGGAGTAGCGTTCGAGATGGCGCGGATGGGAGGTGAGCGGATCGCAGCCCCAGAAGATGACGAGGTCGGCGCGATTCTTGATTTCGCCCAGCGTGCACGTCGATTCGCCCGACTCTTCGAGCGCGAGCACGGAGGGAGCATGGCACAGCGAAGCGGTGGTGTCGATGCTCGCGCCCAACCGGTCGGCGAGGGCGACCGCGGCGCGCTGGCCTTCGGTGCTGCTGCGCGAAAGACCGTAGATGACCGGCGAACGCGATTTCTGCAAGATCTCGGCGGCGCGGTCCAGGGCCCGTTCAAGCGGAACCTCCCGGCCGTCGATCTCCGCGACCGTGGGCCGAAGTTGCTCGAGCCTCTGAAACCACGGCTCTGCGAGCGGACACGCGTTCTGAAGTTGCACGACCTGCTGGTTCTCCACGGTGACGCGCAGGTCGTCGCAGACGCACCCGCATACGGTGCAGGCGACGTTCTCGTAGGCGCCCGTCACTGGACCAGCGCCAGCGAACGGCGCGTCTCCGCCGGCACGTCGGCCTCGAGCGTGATGAGCACGTTCTTGAACGCGGGCGTCTTGGACTGCGGATCGAGCGTCTTGGGCACGAGCACGTTCGCCTCGGGATAGTACATGAGCGAACTCCCGGCCCGAATGTCGTAGGGTCGCACCAGGATGTTCCGCATGACGCCCGCCGAACTGCGAATGACCACGCGCTGGTCGACCTTCAGCCCCAGCCGCTCGATATCGCCGGCGTTCATGAGGATAATGTCCCGGCGATCCTGGTTGCGGTAGATGTCTTCCTCTTCATAGACGACGGTGTTGAACTGCCCCTCCGAGCGGACCGTCATCATGCGCAGTTGATTCTCGGCCTGCGTCACGTGCGGCAACGGTCGAACGACGAACTTCGCCTTGCCGCTCGCGGTCGGGAATTTGGGCGTGTGCAGGAGTCGGCCCGGGATGTGGAACTCTTTCTTGGTTTGCTCGATGGTCGCCGCCTGTTCGTAGCCGGGGATGATGCCGGCGATGAGTTCGCGGACGTGGCAGTGGCGTTTGAGCCCGGTCCAGTCGACCCTGGGGAGATTGCCGACGACGGCGCCGGCGAGACTGGCGATAAGATCGACTTCGCTGCGCGGACCCTGCAAGCGCACCTGGCCGCCGTCGGAGAGCCGGACGAAGTTGAACATCGATTCTTGCGTGGTCGGCTCCGGTTCCTCGTCGCGCGCCATGGCGGGCAGGATGAGCGTCTCCTTGCCCAGGCCCCAGGCGTGTCCCGTGTTGAGCGTGGTATTGACGTAGGTGATGAGGTCGAGTTTCGCCAGTGCTTGGTGGGCGAAGTTCGCGTCGGGATTGCTGCCGAAGAGGTTGCCCCCCAGGCAGAACGCGGAGTTGACACGTCCTTCGTCGGCCGCGTCCATGCAGGCCATGGTGTCGAGGCCCGGCGATCTCGGCAGCTTCACGTCGAGATATTTCTCAAGATTGTCGAGCACCTGAGCCTTGAGGTTGGGAACGACGCCCATGGAGCCGACGCCCTGGACGTTGGAATGTCCGCGGATGGGGAGCAGTCCGGCCTTGGGCCTGCCGACCATGCCGCGCAGGAGGGCGAGGTTGACGATCGACTGTACGTTGGCGACGCCGTGCGTGTGGTGCGTGATGCCCATGGTCCAGCCGAAGACGACGTTCTTGGCCTTGCAATAAAGGTCGGCGATTTGGCGGATGACGTCGCGGGGCACGCCGCCGGAGGTTTCGATCTCTTCCCACGACAGCGCACGGATGTGGGCGGCGTACGCGTCGAAGCCCTCGCTCGCTTCGGTGACGAACGGCGTGTTGACGGCGCCCCGTTCCAGGACGTACTTGGCGACGCCGGCGAGGACCGCCATGTCGCCGCCGATGTGCGGCTGCACGTAGAGACTCGCGATCTTCGAGCCGAAGAAGAGACTGCGGACGTCGGAGGGGACGCTGAAGTTGACGAGCCCGACTTCGCGGACGGGGTTGATGACGATGGTACTGCCGCCGGCGCGGTTGATGTTCATCAGCGTGCGCATGAGGCGCGGATGGTTCGACGCCGGGTTGCCGCCGATCAAGAAGAAGAGGTCGGCTCCCTCGACGTCTTCGAGGCTGAGCGTCGCGGTGCTGGAGCCGAGCGAATCGGTGAGTCCGACGCCGCTCGCCTGATGGCAGTAGTACGAGCAATTATTGACGAAGTTGGTGCCGTAGAGCCGGGCGAAGAGTTGCAGCAGAAACGCGGCTTCATTCGACGCTCGGCCGCTGGCGTAGAAGAAGGTGCGGTCGGGGTCGTTGGATTTCCACTGCGAAGCGATGCGGGCCAAGGCGTCGTCCCAGGAGATCGGGCGGTAGTGGGTGTCGCCGGGCCGAGCGATGAGAGGCTGGGTGAGTCGGCCGCACCATTCGAGTTCGCGCGGCGAGAGGGTCTTGAGCTGAGCGATGCTGTATTTTTCGAAGAACTCGGGCTTGAGTCCCGCCTGCATGTCGGCGACCATCGCCTGCAGCGACTTTTTGCAGACCTCGGGCCAGTGCCCCATCTCGTTGCGCATGCCGCCGGCCTGCCCGCCCATGCCGAGGGCGCAGGTCTTGCAGGCGTTCTTGGAACTCATGGCTTGCCAGAGTCGTCGGAAGCCGACCTTCCACGCCATTCGAAACGTGTATGCGACTGCCGCCCAGCCCCCGCCCGTCGTCTTCATCGTGTCTGCTCCGCGGAATGAACCACGAAGGAATTGTAGGCGCGGCGGCGGGTTTCGTAGGGCAAGCGGCCTCGCTTGCCTCGACAAGAAGGCAAGCGAGGCCGCTCGCCCTACGAGGGGAAATGTAATTTACGCTGCTTTCGAGAGCACGGTCGGCGCCGCGACGGCTTGCGGACGCCAAAGCACGATCTGACAGCCCAGCAATAAGATCGCTGCATGCCAGACCGTGACGCTGTTCCACAGGGCGTACGAATAAACCATCGTCCCCCAGGGAAACTTGGGCACGAACGCCGCGGCGACCAGGGATAGGGCAACGACTCCGCGAATCCAGCGCGAGGGCTGTTCGAGCGCCGTTCGACCCAGCGCGAAGCCGGCGAGCAGCAAAGTGCCGAAGTGATACTTGCTCGACATCGGCGAAAAGAGGAGCATCAGGATCAGGATCGAGGCCATCTCGAATGCAAGCCGAGGCGCTCCCGAGTTCTCCGAGGGTCTTCGGCGCATGCCGAGCATACACACGCCCAGAAGCAGCGCCTGCCCTGCCAGCACGACCTTCTTGACGATTCCCGGGTCCAGCGACTCTGCGCGCGGCACATGCATGAGGTCGGTGCCGATCCAGACCGGGTCGAAGAACAAACTGCGGGCGACGGCGCCCTGGATCGTCTGGTTGTAGATGAGATTGCTGTGCCACTCGCCGACGCGCTGCTTCGATCCCAGGAGCGGCGCGAGGTACTGGTCGAACCAGCGCGTCAGCCAAAGCCCCTCGGGGGCGGGGGACGTGAGTTCCGGGAGCAAATTCACCCCGATCGCGACGAAGCCGAGCCAAACGAACCCGAGCCATTCGCGGCGCCAAAGGAAGAAGACGAGCCACAAGAGGGGCGTACACTTCGCCCCCGCGGCGATGCCAAACAGCGTCGCCGACAGGAGCGTTCGGCCATCCGCGAACGCCCGACATCCCGCGAACAAGAGGAATCCGATAAAGAGATCGCTTTGCAGATACGCCAGGCAACTGTAAGCGTAGAGCACGCCCGACGCCAGGCCGATGAAAAAGATCGCATGCTCGCGCCGGGGCGAGTCCCAGGTCAGATCTTTGCCCCCGGCCAGGCGCCAGGCGCTTTGGATCATGTAGACGATGAATCCGAAGCTGACGGCCAGGATCAGCAGTCGGCTGACCACGAGCGGTAGATTCAAAAACGGAATGCACAGCCAGGCCATGAGCGGCGGGTAAGTGTAGGTCGTCTTGAAGTCGTAGAGATCGCGCCCTTCGCTGAGTTCGCGCGCCGCCAGCAGATAGCAATTGTCCCAGGTAGTCTGCGCCCGCACCGCGACCTGGATGCTGACGGGAATCATGCAAAGGAGAGCAGGAAGAAGATACGGATATCGTCGGAGCCAGTACGTGAGGCTCGGCGCCATGTCCATGCGGTCACCTCCAGGATGGGCCGAAGGTAACGCAAAGACCGATTTCGAGCAACGGCAAACCTTTAAGCGATTTGCACAACTCTGGCCCGTTCACAAAGCGGGTAGTTGCGCAGGAAATCCAATAGACAGCTTTTCATCGCTTTGAAGGAGCGACCGTACATGTAAAGGGCGGTTTCCGTGGGCCCTTGCCAGTGGCTGTGGATCTTTCCTTCCGATCCCAGTAGACGGTTGAACTCTTGGAAAACGAAATTGGAATCGCAGGTCTTGTAAACTTCTTCCGGCAAATCCGTTCCATTCAAATAGACCGCCAAACCTTCGTTGACTCCAAAGGGCTGTTCGTCGCCGGTCGGTTCGATGATAAGCTTCGATCCCTTCGGTGCCCCGAGTTCTTCGAGAATGCTCTTTACCGCCTCGATTGAGACTTTGGAGAATACGCGAAGCTCGATATCGACGTCACAAAACACAATCTCGTTGTCTTCCCCCAACTGAGTACCGCCTCCTGTAACTTCTCCGAACTTCTGAGTTCGGAGAAAATCATCTAGCGGATCTTCATACAAAGCACCTCGATCCCGCGGCATCGCACGATCATTTAGTCTTGCAAGTATTTCTACTGGTGCTTTAGCCCTCGCTTTTTTGAACATTCGGCTGCTCCTAACGAAAGTATCCGCTAAGTCCAGGGGGGAGCACTCCGAACCCTGGGGATCAATGCGTGCGGAAGTTGGATCCCAAGGGTTCGGAGTACCTCACCCATTGGGCTTTACGAATGAAATAGAGATTCGGGCGCGTTCTCAGCCGTTGTTTAATTTCGCGATGCGCCGCACCATCGGCATCAAATCGTTGAGTTCGTCAATGCGTAGCATGCGAATATCGCGCACCGCCGAACCGAACCAGGCGAGCCGGCTCGTCAAATCGATCACTGCCGTCATCGCGTCGGCGGCCGAGACGTGCGCAGCTCCGAAGTAAACGCTTCCTTGCTGCCACTGAAACTGGTGTTCTTCGAGCACTCGCCGAATTTCCAGGTAGGCGTCGCTGGCATGAAGTT
>JBBQPM010000073.1:0-30801 GCA_038217425.1 Gemmatales bacterium | reverse complement strand
ACGCCGAGCCAACGCTCAAAGCTGCCATCTTTCTTGCGTTGTAGAGGCTTTTTGTACACGTCCCGTCTCCGATAACGGCCACCGATGGCTACTCGGACGGGTAGGGTACAATGACGCTAAACGCCTCCTTGAACGACTTCGACGGGGCATCCGGGGCAGTCCAATGGGGCTGAAAGTCAACGGAAACAGGGGGTAAAGTCAACGAAATCGAGGCGAAAGCGGCCATTTGGGGCCGCTTTTTCGCAAGTCGATTTGCCGCAAGCGCAAGCAAAAAGGCCACTTGCGACGAATCGCAAGCGGCCTGTAAGTGGAGGCGCAGGGAATTGAACCCGGGTCTCGGCGTCGCTCGATGCTGGCCTCTACGTGTGTAGCGAATTTACTTCCGACAGGCCGAACCTGTCATGTTCATCGCGAACCGCCCAGTTCGCAGGGCATGTTCGCGACTAACCGGCTGTCATTTCTAGCAAAGGCCTCCTCCGGTGGCGACCCGCCTCACAGCGAATCCGAGCCTTCGCGATCCTGATTTAACGACCAAATCCGCGGCCTCTCAGGCTAAGAACGCGAAAATGGAGCCCCACTAACTAGGCGGCCATTGAGAACTGCGGTTCAGCAGTTAATGTGTGATCTGCTTTTTACGTGGCCTACAGATCAACCACGACACGCCACCAAACACCTCGTCAACCCGATCGAAACCAGATCGCCCCCCAGGGAACGAACACTCCTTCATTATATCCGCTGCCTATATCCGCTGCCAAGGAGAATTGCAAATGCGATCGCTAAAACCAGCGGACATGCATGAACTTCGGGACCAGGATGAAGGCCGCGGCACCCAGGCCGATGCCCAGGAGGAGGTAGACCAGGAGCTTGGTCCAGTCGGCGGGTTCGTCGTCGATGTCCATCGGTATCTGGATGTTGGCGGGCGAGGCGCCGCGAAAGTCCGGCGGAGGCGGGACGGTGCCGGCACCAGTACCAGCGCCGGCGCCTACGGATTGTGATAGACTCGACCGCCGCGAGCCCGAGTGCATGGTCACCGGCGTATTGACGCTGCCGCTGTGCACTGAGTCGGCGGGAGCGCGAGGGCTGCGCCTGCCATGCGTCGATTCGCCCGGCGAGCGGGAATTGGCGCCGTGATGGGACGCGCCGCCTAACGAGCGGGGTTGGTCGGCTTCGTCTTTGGGGATCGGCGTCATGGGATTGCCGCTGACAAGATCGCGGAATTGCGTCTGACTGTGCAACACTTCAAACGGGCCGGTTTTCGCACGAGAGACGCGAATGTTGGCAGCGTCGCCCAGCAGGCCGTCGCGCAGCGATTGGCGAATGCTCTCCGTGCTCCCCTTGACGGTGTGGACCACGTCGTCCTCGTCGCGGTAGATCATGTACCAAATTTCGCTGGTCGGGAGCGGCGTTTCGCGCCGGCCCTCTTTTCGCGCGGTCGACACGCCGGTCAAATCTTCGATGAACTCCCGGCAGCTGGCAGCACGCTGATTCGGATCTTGATGCATCGAGCGGCGAATGGCGGCCTCGAGTCGCTCGGAAAGATTCGGATTGATCTTACGCGGCGCCGGCAGATCGTTGTTGAGCTTCTTCATCCAGGCGTCGAGCGGACTGCACGATTTGAACGGCAATTCGCCCGTCACGAGCATGTAGAGCGTTGCGGCCATCGAATAGATATCGCAGCGTGCATCGGCATTCTTGGCGTTGCGAAACTGCTCCGGGGCCATGAAGTGGGGCGTTCCCAGGCCGCGGCCGGTACGCGTCAGGTTGAGGTCCGCCTCGCGTTCCTTGACCAGCCCCAGATCGGTGAGCTTGGCGACCCCGTCGCGCGTCAGCAAGATATTGTCGGGTTTGACGTCGCGGTGAATCAGGCCGGAACCGTGCGCCATCTGCAAGCCCTGGGCGACCTGGACCATGATCTGGATCGCCTCGGCTTCGGGGAGGCGTTGTTCGCGGTCGAGTCGACTGCCGAGCGATTCGCCGTCGACGAATTCCATGACCAGATAGGGGGTTTCGCCGTCATTGCCGAAGTCGAGAGCGCGGACGATGTTGGGATGATTGAGCTGTTTGGCGGCGCTGTATTCTTGTTCGAAGCGTTTGAGGAAGACTTTGTTGCTGAGCAGATGAGGCGGTACGACCTTGACGGCCACTGTTTGGCCGGTGCGCCTGTCGCGTCCCTTGAAGACCGTGCCCATTCCTCCCTCGGCGATCTTCTCGATGAGATCGTAATGGGAAATGCTACGAGCTTCGGGCAACTTGGCTTGAACCGGCATATAGAGGACTCCCCCTCATCGGAACGTACGCATGGCAGGCGATACCAGGGCACGACCTGCTCAATCATGCGTCGCGTCTGGGGCGTTGTCAAAAAAAGCGCACGAAGTTTGATGCCTGGGCAAATTTTGAGGCGGTTCCTCCGTGGAGGCCCGCGCTCCCTGGCTCGGCCCGGAAAACGGGCTAACCAGAGGGGCTGCCTGGTTGCTTCTTGCGATAAGGTCCGTCACAGCAAGGGATACTGTCCAGACGACGAGGAGCTTCTGGGCGGTGCGTTTACAGGCAAAACCTGAGAACGAGACGATTTGAGAAGGCGCAACCTGGATGCCGTTTCAATCAGGACTTGCGGAAGCCGGAGGCCAACTTCTGAACCTCCAAGGCTTTAAAGCGAATCGGCGCAGCTGAGTGCGTCGTGAGCGCGTCGACGGTGGCGAGGACTTCGCTCAGCGGCGCGTCGATGACGAAAGTCGCTGAGTCTTGCTGGCTCAGATATTCGCCCAACGTGGTGAGCGCACGGAGCATGATGTTGCGGGCGCTGGCCTCGTTGGAGACGTTTTTGCCGTCGGCAAGGGTGACACGGTGGTTGCGGAGCTGCTGTTTCTCGTTGAGCATCTCCGCGAAGTTCTCCCAGGGAACGTGCGGACTTTTTCGGCGGGCCAAGGTGACGGCGGCGGAATAGCGGATCTCCCAACCGGACGGGCTGGGGGCAAGTTTCTTGACCTCCTCGGAATCCACCGGAGGCGTCGCGCCCGCGGGTCGGTAAAAGAGGACGAGGAGGACCCCGGCCACCAGCACGGTCATGCCGGCGAGCAAAATAAAGCCGCGTTTGACGAAACCGGAGTCGGAAGGCTGTGTCATGAATCCAAATTACCCAGTTTAATGTTCCGCGCGGAACATATGTCCAGATGCGGATGCTCGGAGTCGATCCTCACATTTTAGGCAGGCAATCCGCCTTCGACCAATAAGGGATTGAACGAGCCTCTGCAGGTGCCGATCCTTCCGTAGTTGTCCAGCGAAGTCCTCCTTAATAATCATTCCATGGTGAGTCGGTCACGCGCATCTTAAAGGAGGCCCCCCATGAACTCGCGAACTTGCTGTTTCGCAACCTTGATCCTCGCGGTCCTCTTCTCGTCAATCGCCTCGGCCGACGAGCATTTTTGGCTCGCGGTAGGGCACGGCGGACAGCGGATGCTGTCTACTGACGGCAAGTCGTGGACTCAGGTGGGATCTTGGAGCAAGCCGGGCCACAACCAGGATGACCTCAACGTCGCGGCAAGTTTCAAGGGCGGCTTTTACGTCGGCGGCGGATATTCCAGCGGCCGACTGACCGCGACCCGGGATGGAAAAACGTGGAGCGATGGCGTCATCCCCGGGAGTTCGCCGATCTTCGGGCTCGAAGTCATGGGGGACGCCCTCTATGCCATGGACCTGCGCGGCAAAGTCTTCAAGACCGTCGATGGCGCGAAGTGGCAACTCGTCGCCACGCCCAAAATGCCGCCGCCGACGGAGGCGATGCGAAAGTTCGCCCAGGAGCGATCCAAAGATGGCAAACCCGTCACCGATGCTCAGGCTCAGGGGCACTGGGTTCGCGGCGCCGCCCAGGGAAATGGCTTGCTCGTCGGCTCGGGCGACTACGGACCGGTCGTTGCCTTCGACCCGAAGACGAATGAGGCGACGGTCACGAAGATGGCCGGGCAGGACACGAAGAACCCCGGACCGAGGCGGGTTGCATTCGGCAACGGCGTGTTCGTGATCGTGGGCGAAAAAGGCCTGATCGCGCGCACAAAGGACGGCAAAACCTTTGAGAACAATCGCACCCGCGACGACGTCGGCGATGTGCAGTGCGTCGAGTTTACCGGCAAAGAGTTTCTCGTCACCCACACGGACGCCAAGACGAAAACGACCAAGGTGCTCAAGTCCGCGGATGGCCTGAAATGGGAAGCGATCGACTGGCCCGTGCCGCGCCAGGTCCGCTTGGTGAACGGCGTGTTGTACGCTTCGAGTTATCCGCCGACGAAACTGGCCCGCAGTCTGGACGGCGGAAGAACGTGGGAGCCGCTCGCCAACGAAAACGGCTGGCATTTCAAGGCCTACGCTTACGGCGCCCTTGCAGGCGGCCCGCCGCCGATGTCAGCGTCCAAGTAACGTGGTCCTGAGCAGCCGCGCCATTTGTCGATGGATCGACGGAACTCGCCGGCGCCGAGGGCTTTTTCTCGCAGGACCGTAACATGAAGCAACCCTTCGCCAGCCGGGCCGCGACGGCAGACGTCGCGACCGCGGCCTGAGAGAACGCCCCAGTCGCTGATTCGCTACTTCATCGCTCCCAGGTTCGCCTCGAGCGACGCAATCTGCTTCTCCAGATCCGCGACCTGCTCGCGCAACTGCGCCACTACCTCCGCCGGCGCCTTGGCCACGAAGTTCGGATTGTCGAGCTTCGCCTTCGCCCCTTGCAGGAACTTCTTCTTCTCCGCGATCTGCTTCTCGATCCGCTTCCCCTCCGCGGCCATGTCGATCAACCCGGCGAGCGACACGTACGCCTCGAACTCCGGCGTCACGTGCCCGGTCCCCTGGGCCGGCTTCTGCACGTCGGGTCCGCACTGAAGTTCGCCCACGCCGGCCAGCGACGTGATGAACGGCGTCAGCATCTGGAAGTCGCTCGCCACGTCCGGCTTGCAGCGCACGAAGACGTGGACGCTCACCTTCGGGTCGAGACTGTAGCGGTTGCGCACCTCGCGCACGCCACGGACCAGCTCCTGCATCCGGGCCATGCGGCCTTCGATTGCAGCGTCCTTCCACGTCGGCGGATAGCTCGGCCACGGCGCGATCATCACGCTCTCGGTAGATTCCACGACGCGGTCGATGCCCCGCTCGAACGCGGCTTCGTTGAGCGCCTGCCAGATCGACTCGGCCACGAACGGCATGATCGGATGCACGAGCCGAATGATGCCGTCGAGCACTCCGATGAGGACTCGTTGCACGTTCGCCTTGTCGTCGCCTTTGAGCCGACCTTTCGCCATTTCGACGTACCAGTCGCAGAATTCCGACCAGACGAAGTCGTACAGCGTTCGCGCCGCTTCGCTGAAGTGGAAGCCTTCGAGCTGCTGCGTGATGGCGGAGGCCGTGTTCGCGAGCCGGCTCAGAATCCAGCGATCTTCGATGGGGAGCGTCTCCGCTTTGAGAGCCTGCGGCTTGTACCCTTCGAGATTCATGAGCAGGAAGCGGGCCGCGTTCCAGATCTTGTTCGCGAAATTTCGGCCCACCTCGAACCGCTCGGACGCCTGCTTCGCGGTCTTCAGTTCGGCGTCGTCCATCGGCCAGGGCCCGCCGGGGCGGAACGGCTGCTTGCATCCCGGGCACGTCACCTTGCGCGTCCGCAGCGACATGTGCTCCTGCTTGATGGGGACGAGCACTTCGCAATGCGGGCAGACGTTCGACACCGGCATTCGGCTATCTTGCGTTTCGCCCGCGAGCTGCACCACTTGAAAGCGCAGCGCATCGGCGCCGTACCGGTCGATGATCTCGAGCGGATCGACGCCGTTGCCTTTCATTTTGCTCATTGTTTCGCCGAAACCGTCGAGCAACTTGGGAGTGATATACACGTCTTTGAATGGCACTTGGTTAAGATTGTAGAGGCCCGCGATCACCATGCGTGCCACCCAAAGCGTGATGATGTCGCGGCTCGTCACCAGCGTGCTCGTCGGGTAGTAGTACTTGAGTTCCGCTGTCGCCTCCGGCCAACCGAGCGTCGAGTGGGGCCAGAGCATCGAGCTGAACCAGGTATCGAGCACGTTGGGGTCTTGCTCGAGCGAGCAAATCATCTGGACCAAGTGAGGTCCCGTTGGATACAGCTTTCCGTACGCCTCATCCTTCTCACGTTCATATGGATCAAGAACGCTGGCAAGTTGCGCCACCCTGAGTTCGGCGTCGTGCGTGCGTACGCACAGCAAAATAGCGTGCGAGGCGTTAGGCTCTGAACGAATTGTGACGTCGTCCTTCACGCCAGTTTCAGCGAGCCATTCCGTCAAACAATTCAGTACTTCGTTCTCGTCCCAAATATCCTCGTTCGACCCGGATGATTTGACGCCCCAGGTGAGACGCCACACCGGAATGCGATGCCCCCACCACAACTGCCGGCTGATGCACCAGTCTCGCTTCTCCGCGAGCCAATCGAGGTACGAGTTCGCGTAACGCTCGGGGAAGAACTTCACGCGGCCGTCTTCCACGGCTTCCATCGCCATGCGTGCGAGGCCAGCCTTGCCGTCCGCGTGATCGCCCATCTTCACGAACCACTGGTCCGACAGGTACGGCTCGATCGGCGTCTTCGAGCGGTCGCTGTACTTCATCGGAATCTCGCGGTCCTCCTTCCCCTCGAACAGGCCGAGCGCCTCCATGTCAGCGACCACCGTCTCGCGGGCCTTGTAGCGTTCCAGGCCCTGATACTTGCCGCCGGCCTCGTTGATCGTGCCGTCGGGGTTCAGAATGTTAATGAGGCCGATGTGCGGATGGCGTTGCCAGCAGGCGTAGTCGTTCGGATCGTGGGCCGGCGTCACCTTCACGCAGCCAGTGCCGAGCGTCGGGTCCACGAGCAACGCGTCGGCGATGATCGGGATCTCGCGGTTCACGAGCGGGATCGTCACCGTCTTGCCGATGAGGTGCTGATAGCGCTCGTCCGAAGGATGCACGCAAACCGCGGTGTCGCCGAGCATCGTCTCGGGGCGCGTCGTCGAGAAGCGGATGAATTCTCTCCCCTCTCCCCCCGGGAGAGGGGCCGGGGGTGAGGGGAATGCACCCGCCGCATGATACTCCCCCCTCACCCCCAACCCCTCTCCCGGGGGGAGAGGGGAGACAGGATACTTGAAGGTCCAGAAGCCCCCTTTGATGTCCTCGGTGTACGTTTCGTCGTCAGCCACCGACGTTTGCAGATGCGTGTCCCAGTTCACGAGGCGTTTGCCGCGGAAGATCAGGCCGTCCTTGAACATCTTGAAGAACGTCTCGCGCACCGCGCGGGCACAAATCGGATCGAGCGTGAAACGCGTCCGCTGCCAATCGCAACTGGCGCCGAGGCTGCGCAGTTGCCCAAGAATGCGAGCCTCGTACTTGTCCTTCCACTCCCAGATCCGCTTCACCAGCTCCTCTCGGCCAATCTCGTGCCGGGTCTTCTTCTCCTGCGAGAAGATGAGCCGCTCGACCACCGCCTGGGTGGCGATGCCGGCGTGATCCGTCCCCGGCATCCACAGGGCATTGAAGCCTTGCATGCGCCGCCAGCGGACGAGGACGTCTTGCAAGGTGTTGTTGAGGGCGTGCCCCATGTGCAGCGCCCCGGTCACGTTGGGCGGCGGGATCACGATCGTGTACGGTTCCCGGCCGTCGGGCTTGGAGTGGAAGTAGCCGCGGTCGTTCCAGAAATCCAGGTATTTCTTCTGGGCCTCGGCCGGGTCGTATTGCTTGGGGAGTTCCATAGTCATTCCTTGGGATCCTTCTTCGTCACTCAGTCACGTCGAACCCTTGAGCCTTGAGCAGAGCCGCGAGTTTTGCCGCTCGCTCCTCCGCTTTGCCGGCGCGATCCTCTGCCTTTTCCGCGCGAAGTGCTTCGCGTTCGGCACGTTCGCCGCCGGTCGGCACGATCTCGCCGTTCGCGTCGCACCACCTTAGCCAATCGAACGTAATATCCGAGACGGCGCCGTTCCACACCTTGAGGCCCAGATTCGCTTCCGGGAACCACGCGGAGTCCTTCTCTTGATACTTTTTCCGCTCGAGCGAGAAGATATGGAGCCGCTGCTCGCTGAGATGACGCTCCGGATCCCAGACAACGTAATAGGAGACGGAAGCGTCGGCGTAGAGCTTCAGCTTGTTGCCGAGTTCCTCTCCCTCGGAGTTCGAAACGATCTCGATGGCAATATCGGGCGGGCCGTACTTCCAGGAGAAGTACGAGCGATTCTCTTTGCGAAAGGGATCCTCTGGAACTGCGACGTCGATGGCGAGCAGCACGTCAGGGACAATTGGCGAGACTTTGAGCCGATAAAACAAACCGACGTTGGCGAGCACCATGAACGGTCGGCCGTCCGCTGGACCGGACCAACCTTCGCGAAGCTGACCGTAGAGCAAGTATTGCTGGTAGAGCGAATAGAGGTTATCCACGGGCGTGTCGTCCTCCGTAACTAACTCGTCGTAGTTGGGCAGCATCTCCGGCGGAATCTCCAGCAACGGTTCCGGCTGCGGCGTTATGATCGACATTCCATCTCTCCTCGCGTCTGTCGGGCGTCCGCTTCTTGAACGAGCGATGCGAACGTACCTGAGGTTCATTCTATTCTGCGGATCGATGCGGCTGCCGACCATCGCCGCGAAACCGGGAATTCGGTTGTGCCGCTGACGCATTCTGGTACGCTGGACGCCGTCGAACGTCCACCAGGGAGGTTTTCATGTCGCTGCGACCCTTCGCTTTATTGTGGTTAATCGGCTTCGCTCAGGTCGCCTCTGCTCAGGCGCCGAAAGTTCTGGAGCTCTGGACGCAGGAAGTCCTCGGCGAAACGTACTTCTATGTCCGCTTCGAGAATCCCCGGGACATTCAGCTCCCTGACAACAACAACAATCGCCGATGGAACTGGAACTGGAACAACGCCCCCGACCTGCACGAGCTGCCGCAACTGGTGCCGCAGAACAAGGAGGCGAAGGCCGTCTACCATTACATCAGCTCGGAAGATCTGCCCAACTGGATCGCACCGCGTCGGGCCGACGAGGAGGGCAAGTTTGACGACAAGGCGCCGGTCAAAGATCCCGACGGCGCGGAGAAGAAACCCCAGGTCGAGGAGAAGAAGGGGACGCCGGCGTTGCCGCTGAATCGCCAAACGGTCATGGAGTTTTATGGCAAACTCGCCGGCAAAGACGCGGCGGCGGGGAAAGTCGCGTTCTTACTGACCTATCCGCAATCCGCGCAACCGGGCAGGACCAAGAAGCTCATCGGGAAACTGCTGCCACGCAAGCAATCGCTCGTCGAAGAATTCCTCTTCTCGCGCACGGCCTTCGCGGAGGTTCCAGTCGCGCTCGATTTCGCCAAGGCCAAGAAGGCGATCCGTCCCGAGGAAGAAAAACCCGACCCCAAACGCGCCCGCCTCTGGCCCCAGCGGACCGATCTCCGCCGCAGCTGGGCGCTTGCCGAGACGATTACCCTGGGCCGGCTCGCCAGCGACTCCGCCGACTTCGGCTTCTACACCTTCGCCCTACAAACGACCGCGAGCCTGTACGACGTCCCCAACGTCGGCAATCAACTCTTTGGCAACCGCTTCAATCTGGGCGGCGGTCTGAACCGCTCGCGCGATCTTTACAACGTCACGACCGGCGCCGCCGCCATCACCGAGTCGCTCGCTCTGCAGCGCATGCGCAATCCCAACTTCCGCAATAAGGACGAAAAGCGAACCGTCCCCATCGAGAAAATCGCCGGCGTCACCATCGCCGAGCATCCGTGGGTAAAGATGATGGAGGGGAAGAAGCCCGCGCCGGAACCGCTCGCCGAACTCGTGCCGCACGACTTTTACTACATCCACTTCAAGAACATCGCCAAGCTCCTCGAGACCGGCGACCTCCTGGATCAATGGGGCACCACGCTCACCCGAGCTTTCGAATCCAATAGCAAGGACAATCGCCTCAAGCAAAAGCTCGAACAGCAACTCTGCCTCAAGAGCACCGGCCTGGCGCGCATCTTCGGCCCCAGCGTCATTAACGGCGTCGCCATCGTCGGCAGCGACCCGTACCTCCGTGAGGGGACGGATCTGTCGATGATCTTCCATCTGGCCAACAAGCAGGTTTTCCAGTTCGCGGTCGAGGGCGTCCTCAAACAGACGCGCACCAAGTTCGGCAAGGACCTCATCGAGAAGACCGAAAAGTTCGGCGACGTCGCCATCGAAAGCGCCGTCACCCTGCGCCGCGAAGTCAGCATGCACCGCGCCTACTTCGGCGAGTTCGTCGTCTACAGCAACTCCGGAGCCGCCGTCAAGGCGATCCTCGAAACGCATGCTGGCAAGCGTCCGTCGCTGGCGAAGTCGCTCGATTTTCAGTACATGCGCACCATCTTCCGCAACGACGACAAGGAGGAGGACGGCTTCATCTTCCTCTCCGATCCGTTCATCCGCAACCTCGTCGGCCCCGCGCTCCGGATCAAAGAACGCCGGCGTCTCGAAGCCATGGCCAGCATGGCGATGGTCACCAACGGCGCCCTCTACACCGCATGGTCCAAGGGGAGACTGCCAAGCGATCATGGCGACCTCCTGCAAGCGACCGGTCTCAAGTCGGAACAGCTCTTCTCCCCCGAAGGCGAAGCCGTCGCCTGGAGTTCGGCGGAACGGCTCGCGATCTCCAGCGCCTACAACACGATCCATTTCGCGACGCCGCTCTTGGAGATCCCGATCGACAACGTCACCGCTACCGAGGCGCAAGAGTACGAGAACTTTCGCAGGGATTACATGGGCCTTTGGCGGCAGTTCTTCGACCCGATCGGCATGCGGATCGCCATTCGCGGCAAGAAGGTGCAGTGGGACACGTACATCCTGCCGCTCGTTCGCAACACGCAGTACGACGAGCTGCGCCGAACCACGGGCGACGGCACGATCACGATCTATCCCGGCGACATCAGCAAAAACGCGGTCTTCCAGACGATGTTTCACGTCTCTCCCGAAGCGTGGAGCTTCGGGCCCGGCGGATTCGGCGTGGGCATGTTCCTGCCAACCCGGCCGCGCGATTTCGTGAAGAGCTGGGGAATGGTCCGCTTCGACGATAGTCCGGTTTACGCCGAGCTTTTGGAGCTTTACATCCGCGAGCAATTCGAACCCAATCGGGGGCCCAACTTCAACGCCTGGATCGAGAAGATCGCGCAGATCCCGGTAACTGCGGGCTTCGACATGGCCAACCCCGTCATCCTTGGAGTCGGGTTGGCCGCGATCCGCGGCTTCGTGCACGACGCCGCTCCCGATCTGCTGTACTGGAAGGCCCAGCCCGCGTACAAGGACGTGAGCATCGTTCGCATCGGGCTCAATCCCAAGGCGCAGTTGGTTCGCAATTTCGTCGGCGAAGTCACCACGCAACCGGCCGTGTACTACGCGACGTTCGACGGCGCCTTCTACATCGGCCTGCGCGAGGAGCCGATCAAGGAGTTGATCGACCAGTTCGCCGAACGCCGCGACGGCAAGGCGCCGAAGGAGTCGAGCGAGGGAACGAAGGTCAACGCGTCGCTCTACGTCAGCCCGGCTGCGATGACCCATACCAAGAAGCTGCTCGCGATGTATCTCGAATGGGAATCGTATCGCCGGGCCCAGGCCAACAATCGCGTCCTCTACGCTTTCTACCATACGGGTTTGATCGACCCGAGCGACTCGAGCGAGAAAGCCGAGGAGACCGTCTTCAAACTGCTCGGCTACATCCCGGTGAGCCCGGATCTGTCGCCGTACCGTTACGAGGCGAACAAGGACGAAGTCGTGAACGCGCGCCACGGTTCGCTGCGGCACCCGAAGGTCAACCGGGCAGTGGAATCGGGCTCGCCGATCGGTTTACTATTGGAGCAGATGCTCAATCTGCGCGCCGACCTGCGTTTCCGCGAAGACGGCATTCACACGGTTTTGACGATCAACAAGAAGTAGTGAGCCGGCCACGGCCCCGTCAAGCGCAGTACATTGATTCTGTTCAGAAGCAAGAAACTATCCGAATTGGGAAGGACCGATTTCATGGGCGTGCAAAAGGATCTGGAAGCGGCGAAGAAGGAGCTCGAAGGAGTCAAAAAGCTCGTCGAAAAGAACGATGCGGCAGGAGCGAAAAAGGCGCTGGAGGCGATTAACAAGCTCATCGCGAATGCCGCGAAAGCCAACGACGAGAAACGCAAAAAGGCCGAAGATGGCATCCGCAAGTTGGCGGAAGCCGTCAATGGCATCCTGGCAACCGTCAACAAGGCTCCGCTGGATCCCGCCAAGGCAAACGACCTGATCGGCAAGGCCACTGCCGCCGCCGCGGCGGCAGCGGTGGCTTCGAAACCGGTGGCGTAACGATGCGAAGTCTTTCTGGGCAGGGAAATTCCATGCGCTACGTTCTGTGTGCCTTACTTCTCGGGCCGATGGCACTCCCCGCCCAGGAGAAGATTCCTGTCCTCTTCGACTGCGACATTGGCAGCGACGTCGACGACGCCTTCGCCCTGGCGCTGCTCCTGGCCAGCCCCGAACTCGACGTTCGCGGCGTCACCACCGTTTCCGGCAACACCATGGACCGTGCCTGGATGGTCTGCCGATTCTGCTCGCACACGGGCAACAGGGCGATCCCCGTCGCCGGGGGCGCGGAGCCGCAACCCAAGCAGAGCATCAACAACCAGTTCCAGTACCGCTACCATCCTGGCGTGATCTTCAATCGCACCAGCAAGCCCGGCAAAGAGTCGGCCGTGCAGCTCATGCACGACAAGCTGAAAGCCGATCCCGGGAAGATCACGATATGCGCCGTCGGGCCGCTCACCAACGTCGCTCGCCTATTGACGGAACATCCCGAATGCAAGCCGTGGATCAAGCGCATCGTCATCATGGGGGGCTCTGTCCGGGCCGGATACAAGCCAGGCACGAAGCCCGAAGTCGAATGGAACATCAAGCTCGATCCGAAGGCGGCACAGGTCGTCTTTAGTTCTGGCGTACCGCTCACCGTGGCGCCGCTCGATGCCACGTCGATGCTGCAGATTGAGGAGCCGCTGCGCAAGAAGTTGTTCGACGCCCATTCGCAGCTGACGCTCAACTTGCAGGCGATGTACCAGATGTGGGACCAGCCGACGCCGACGCTGTACGATCCGGTCGCCATCTCGCTCTGCATTGGCGATCAGTTTTGCACGATGGCCGACGTCTTCATCGAAGTCGACGACAAGGGAATGACGCTGGAGAAGGAGGGCAAGGCCAATGCCCGCGTCGCGGTCGGCATCGACAAGGACGCGTTCCTCAAGTGGTACGTCGGCCGCGTCTCCAAGGCGATGCCCGCGTCGTTGCCGAAAGAACCCGGCAATCCAAGCAAGCTCATCGAGCGCGGCAAGTTCCCTAACCGCGTCCACGCCTTCGAGGATTTCGAGACCGAGATCGAAAAACGTTGGTGGCTCGCCGGCAAAGGGGACAAGAAAAACATCCCGCCCGGCAGCACCCGCTCGTGTCAGGCGATGCTCACGCAGGACTTCGATGACCGCCAGGGAGACATGAACACGATGTACCAGGCGGTTGTCTTCAACCCCGTCCCCGGCCCGCCCATGGGCAAGAACCCCCGCCTCAGCTTCCGTTATTTTCTGAAAGGCACGAGCACGTTGCGCGTGCAGATCTACAGCCTCTCGAAGGGATATCACCGCTACCTGTCGCTGACCGATTTGCCGCAGGGCAAGTGGGAGTCGGGCACGGTCGACATGACCCAACTGCGCCGGCCCGACGGCACCGGCGGCCCGCTCAGCGAGGACGAGCGCATCGATGACATCCAGTTCTATGTCGACCCGCGCGCGGAACTCTGGATCGACGACATCGTGCTGTACGACGAGGCGCTAAAGGCGGAGACGCGTCCGTTTCCCAAGCGGATTCACTTCACGGGATGGTTCGACTCCGGCAAACAGGGCAAGGAATGGCCAGGCACGTTCGACATCGTCGAGAAGGAGGCTCCCGAGAAGGGCAAAGCCGCCAAGTCTCCCGAGCCGAAGCCGGGAAACACATTCTGCTTGATCGACCTGGGGGTACGCGGTCTGCGCAAGACCGAAGCGTCGCTCGAATTGTTCTGCCGCTTTCGCCTCTCTGCGGACAGCTCGATCCATTTCACGGCTCACGAGCGCGGCAAGGCTTGGGATCCCTCCACGATGCTTCAGATGAAGAAACAAGAGGCGTGGAAAGACCTCGTCGTTCCGCTGCAAAACGTCAAGGGCATCGGTTTCGACTGCGTCACGTTCTTGACGATCAACAGCGCCATCCTTCAAATCGACGACGTTCTTCTGTACGAACCGGGCGATGCCCCCGTGAAGAACCCGTAGCTCGCGGCGTGGGGCGTTTCCCAGCTTGCCAACGTTCCAGAACGCTCTTGTTCCGATGCGGCGATTGCAGTATTTTCGCTGGCGGAACAAGAGGCCCGTCATGAACGCATCGAGTCGAACGCAGCGCTGGGGGATCGCGATGAGTTGGCTCGTCGCCGTCCTCGTCATCGCGGTTCTGCACGTCCATTACGCTCAAAAGATCGAAAACTCCACACGCTCGGCGATTCTCCGCTGGTATCCGCAGCTTCTAGAGATCGACAAAGGCGTCAACATCTGGGCCGAGCACAAGTACCCCAACCCGCCCATCATGGCTCTGATCCTGAAACCGTTCACGTTGCTGTCGCCTCAGGCCGCGGGCTTTACCTGGTTTTACGCGAAGGTCGGCTTCGCCCTGGCGTCGCTGCTTCTGGTCTTCGGCTGGTTCCAGGCGGCCGGCCGACCGCTCCCCGTCTGGGGCAAGTGCCTGACCCTCGCCCTCTGCCTTCGCCCCTTCGAAAGCGATCTGACGCACGGCAACGTTAATCTCTTTCTCTTGTTTCTCACGGTCGCCTCGCTGTCGGCGTTCCTGCGCGGCCGCGATGTCGTCGCCGGGATCCTGCTCGCGCTCGGCATCGCTTGCAAATTGACCCCGGCGCTATTTGTCCCCTATTTCGTGTGGAAGCGAGCCTGGAAAATGCTCGCCGCGACGCTCGCCGGTCTCGTCCTGTTCCTCGTCGCGGTGCCGAGTCTCGGGCTCGGCTGGCAACGCAATCTCGACGCCCTGGAGAGCTGGACGAACACGATGGTCGTCCCCTACGTGCGCGACGCCGTCGTCGTCAGCGAGCATCAAAACCAATCGCTCCCGGGCTTTCTCCAGAGAATGCTGACGGCGTCCTCGTCATTCTCGGTGCGCATTGAGGAAGATCGCTACGAGTCGGTCGATCAGCACAACATCGTCGAACTTTCGCCGCTGGTTCCGCAACTCCTCATCAAGTCCGCCATGCTGCTGTTCGCGCTGGCGGCGGTGCGGACGTGCTGGGCGCCGCTCCAGGGCCGCCGGGATCCGCGCTGGCTCGCGGAATTCGCGCTGGTCTTCCTCGGCATGCTGATCTTCAGCGAGCGGACCTGGAAGCATCACTGCGTCATGCTGCTGGCGCCGTGTGCCGTGCTCGTGCAGAATTTGACCGTCGCGAAACAACGCCGCTTCCTGACCTGGATTCTGATCCTGGCGACTTTCCTGTACCTGCTCACGAGCACCGGCAGCATGTCGTGGCATCATCGCCTGGGTAAACTCGCCCAGGTTTATGGCGCCTTCTTGTGGGGAAATGTCTTGCTCCTGGCGGGGATCTTGCGAATATTAAGCCAGCCGCCAGAGGAGAAGATCGTCATCGAATATTATCGGCGGCGCGGGATTCCGCTTCATGACCGATGCGCCGTTACTCTCGATCACCGGACTTAGCAAAGCATATCCCGGCGTGCAGGCGCTCCGCGACATCCCCATGTCACTGCACGCGGGGGAAGTGCTGGCGCTGTTGGGCGAGAACGGCGCGGGCAAGAGCACGCTCATCAAGATCCTCGCGGGCGCCGTCCGGCCCGACGCGGGGACCATCGCCGTGGCCGGTCAGGCGCTCACCTTGCGCACGCCTCTGGATTCGCGCCGCGCCGGCATCGCCGTCATCCATCAAGAGTTCAACCTCGTCCCCACTCTCTCGGCCGCCGACAATCTTTTCCTCGGCAACGACCGCGCCCGCCTCGGCTTCCTGCGGCGCGGCGAAGAGAGCCGGCGTGCACAGACGCTGTTTCATCAGCTCGGCGCCGACCTCTCGCCCGACGCCCTGGTCCGCGACTTGAGCGTCGCGCAGCAGCAAATCGTCGAGATCGCCCGCGCCCTGCTCGGCGACGCCCGCATCCTGATCCTCGACGAACCGACGGCCGCCCTCGCGCCGACGGAGGTGCAGAATCTGTTCGCGATCCTGCGCGACATGAAAGCCCGCGGCATCGGCATCGTGTACGTCAGCCATCGCCTGGACGAGATCTTCGCCCTCGCCGACCGCGCGCACGTACTGCGCGACGGCCGACACGTACGGACGGCGCGCCTCGCCGACGTCACCCGCGCGCAGCTCATCGAGTGGATGGTCGGTCGGCCGCTCGATCAGGAATTTCCCCCGGGGTCCGCCCCGATCGGCGCGGTTCGTCTGCGCGCCCAGAATCTGCGCGCCGGCCCGCGCGTGCGGGACGTCTCGTTCACGCTGCGCGCCGGCGAGATCGTGGCGCTCACCGGCCTGGTCGGCTCCGGCCGAACCGAAACCGCGCGCCTCCTCTTCGGCGCCGACCCGCTCGAGGCAGGGGCTCTGTTTCTGGACGATTGGCTCCTGCGCCTCGCCGGGCCGCGCGACGCCATTCGCCGGGGCATTGTGCTGCTCACCGAGGATCGCAAGGCCCAGGGCCTGATCCTCGCGCATTCGGTCTCGGCCAACTTCGCGCTCCCCAACCTCAACGCGTGGTCGAGCTGCGGTTGGCTCCGCCCAAAGCACGAACGCACCGCCCTCGCGCAGTTCGCGCAGCGGCTTAGCATCAAGATGCCGTCGCCCGACATGCCGGTCGGCCACCTTTCCGGCGGCAACCAGCAGAAGGTCTTCCTCGCGAAATGGCTGCAGGCCAATGCCCAGATCGTGCTCTTCGACGAGCCGACCCGGGGCATCGACGTCGGCGCCAAGGTCGAAATCTACCGCCTGATGCGCGACCTCGCGCGAGAGGGCAAGGCGATCCTCATGGTGACGTCGGAACTGCCCGAGGCGCTCGGCATGGCCGACCGCATATTGGTGATGCACGAGGGGAGACTATCGGGCGAGATCACGGACGTAAGGCGGGCGACGCAAGAGGACATTCTGCGCTTGGCGGTCGAAGCGGGGCGTGGGGTGGGACCATCTCCCGGAAGTTCACACGGCCTCATGTCCAAAGGCGACTGATTTCCCTTGCCGCGGTTTTTCCAGAAGCTACATTAGGTGAAACAACCACCGGAAGAATTTATACTTCCTGGCTGGTTTTCTCCGTGCGATCGCACGTGGATTTTGCCTACCGGTAGCCTGCCATGTCGACTTCGCCCAAGTTCCGCGCTGGAGATCGCGTTCAAATTCGTCTTTGCAACGAGTCCGGCATTGTAGAAGGAGAGCCAGACTGCCATTTGCTGATCTATTGGTACAAGGTCCGTCTTGGAAACGGAAAACTCGAAGAATGCCAAGAGGACGATTTAAGCCAGGCAGCGCCGGAAGGGGGCGGCCGTTGCCACAACTGGACGTCGACGCCGCCGAACCCCACCGTTGAGCAACATGAATCATCATTGGTCGCTACGATCGTCCCCCCGTCAATGGTTTTCACGAGACCGACGGTGCGCTGAACGGCGAAGCAGCTATCGCAGATGCGGATCGCGTCTTTCTGGCAGTGGCTAACGGCCTTTCACGGCCCCGTTGGCCAACCTGCGAAGACTTCGAATCTTAAAACCAACTTTCCCGAACGCTCGTCTCCGAAAAATCCGAAAATTCCTCCAAACTCCTCGTATTGACGTTTCGGCCCGATTTGGTAGGAAAAGGGGACGTGGCGTACTAGATAAGGAAGCCTGCCTTCTGGAAACAGAGGCAAATTCGCGGTTCGGCCGTAAAAGGTTGCCGATCCCGAGCTTGTGCTCCGTTTCACCGTTTCTCTCTCACGGATCGATACCCACCCGATTATCCCGCATCCGCCCGTGGCTTCACGTGAAGCCACGGCTCTGGGATGGCGCGGCCCCGAACGCTGAGAATTTTTTCTTGGCGGTCTAGGAAATTTGAACGGACTTTCCGCAACGTGAGGCATTCCGCGAGAGGTTTCATTCGTCGGCAAGCGCGCAAGCTCTGGCCTCGCGAATCGCTTCTCGAATAATAAGCAGCGTGGCTCCTGACGGAGCGACCATCCCCAATTTTAACTGGTGTCAACGGCATGGAATTTTTGCGTACGTCGGCTCTTCGAGGACCTAACCTGTGGGCGCGTTTCCCCGTTCTGGAAGTCTGGGTCGATCTCCAGGATCTCAAGGAGAAATCCTCGGTAGACATCCCCGGTTTCATCGATCGGCTCAAGGCCTTTCTCCCCTCGCTCGCAGCTCATCACTGCAGCGTCGGCGAACCGGGCGGCTTCCTTCAACGACTTGATCGAGGCACCTACCTCGCCCACATTCTGGAACACGTCGTGCTCGAGCTGCAAGGCTTGGCCGGCACCCCCGTCACCTACGGTAAGACCCGCCTTTCCAACACGGACGGCGTCTACAAAATGGTCGTTCGCTACCACGCGGAAGAGATGGCCCGCGCCGCCCTTGAAACCGGCAAGGCCCTCGTGCTGGCCGCTGTGCACGATACGCCCTTTGCCGTATCGGCCGAAGTCGCGAAACTCGAGGCGATCTACGCCAAGCATCGTCCCACCCCCGTCGTCGAAGAATTTCTCCGTGCGGCCAAACAGCGCCGAGTCCCCGCCCGGCTCCTCGATGTCGGCGGACTCCTGCAACTCGGCTTCGGTTCGCGTCAACGCCGACTCCTCGACGGCCAAACCGACGCTTCCAGCGCCGTCGCCAACGGCATCGCTTACGACCGCGAACTCACCCGACAAATGCTGCAGTCCGTCGGCGTCCCCGTACCCACAGGTCGATATGTTTCGAGCGCGGCCGACGCACTGGCGGCTGCGGAAGAAGTCGGGCTGCCGATCGTCTTTCGGCCGAAATACGTCGTCGCCCAGGAAGCCGTCTTCGGCCCCTATGCCACGCTCGCCGAGGTGGAGGCCGGTTACGCGCACGTCGAAGCGACGGGGTGCTCCTATCTGGTCGATACCCATGTGGCGGGGGAGGAATATCGGTTGCTGGTGATCGGCCCCAAGGTCGTCGCCGTCGCCAAGGGGGATGCGGACGTCACCGAACTGCTCCATCCCGCGATCGCCGAGCGAGCCGTGGACGCCGCCAGCGTCGTCGGCCTGGACGTGGCCGGGGTCGTCGTGCTGGCCAAGGATATTTCGAAGTCGCTCGAAGATCAGCATGGCGCCGTCGTCACGGTTCTCGGCCAACCCGACCTCGCGATTCATCTGAAGCCGACCTCGGGCGCCGCGCAGCCGATCGGCCTGGCGATGATCGATCATCTGTACGAAGAACCCGCGGAGAGCCGAATTCCGATCGTCGCCGTCAGCGGCACCAACGGCAAAACGACGACGACGCGCATGACGGCTCACCTGTTGAGCCAGGTTTACGCCCCGGTCGGCATGACCTGCACCGAGGGAATCTACCTGGGCGACCGCCGCATCGCCAAGGGGGATTGCAGCGGCCCCAAGAGCGCGAAGGTCATCCTGCAACATTCGCAGCCGCAGGCCGCGGTGTTCGAAACGGCGCGCGGCGGCATCCTCCGCGAGGGCCTGGGATTCGATCGCTGCGACGTCGCCATCGTCACCAACATCGGCGCCGGCGACCACCTCTCCGAAGATATCGATACGCCCGAGGCTTTGGCCTACGTCAAGAGCACCATTGTCTGGGCCGTGAAAGAGACGGGTTACGCGGTGCTCAACGCTCACGATCCGCTGGTGGTGGAGATGGCGCAGTGGTGCCCGGGCCAGGTGATTTATTTTGCCCGTGACGAGAATCTGCCCGTGATCCAGGAACATCTGGAGAAAGGGGGCCGAGCGGTCTTCGTGCGGAACAACGACATCATCCTGGGCGAAGGGAATCAGGAGACGCTGCTGGAAACGCTCGACAAGGTGCCGCTCACGCACGGCGGCAAGGTCGGCTTCCACGTCGAGAACGCGCTGGCGTCCGCGGCGGCCGGCTGGGCGCTGGGAATACCCACCGCCGATCTCCGCGCCGGGCTCGAATCGTTTCTGCCAGGCATGGATAAGGTTCCCGCTCGTTTCAACTTGCTCGACATCGGCGGCGTCACCGTCGTGCTCGACTACGGACACAATACCTCGGCGCTCGCCAAGTTGCTCGAAGTGCTCGGCAACTTCCCGCATAAACATCGCTCGGCCGTCTACTCGGCGGCGGGGGATCGCCGGGATCAGGACATCATCGAACAGGGCGAGATCCTGGGGAAATTTTTCGACCGCGTCATCCTCTACGAAGATACCTACTTGCGCGGCCGGGAAGAAGGCGAGATCTCGTCGCTCTTTGGCAAGGGACTGAACCAGGGGGGTCGCACTGCCGACATTCGCACGATCAAGGGGGGCATGCTGGCGATCGAGATCGCGCTGGCCGCATGTTCGCCGGGCGATCTGTTGTTCGTACAACCGGACCTGATCGACGACGGCGTGCAGCTGTTGCGGAAGTTTCTGGGCGCGGGGGGCAAAGAGATTCGGTTGGAGGAAGCGTTGCGCCCTAAGGTGGCGCTCGATTCTCCTGGATCGGGCGCCGGAGTCGAGGTGCACGAGGGCCGGCTCGGCAAAGCCGCGGTCGCCGCTCGGGCGTTTCGCAAGGGGGATCCGATCACGCACGGTTTCGGGCCGATCACCAAGCAGCGTTCGATGCACACGATCCAGATCGACCGCAATCTGCACATGATTCCGCCGTCGCCGATGCGGTTCCTCAATCACTCGTGCGAGCCCAATTGCGGCATCTTGATCCAGACCGGCGTCAAGAACCTCGAAGTCCACGCCCTGCGCGATCTCGAGCCGGGCGAGGAACTGACGCTCGATTACGAGACGTTCGAGGAAGAGTTCGAGGCCCTCACGGGGCCCTGCCTGTGCAATTCGCCCGGCTGCCGTGGGAGGTTGCGCGGGAATAAATCGTTGCCGCCGGAACTGCGCGAGTACTACGGCATCTACATCGCGGAACACCTGCGCAAGCAGGCGGAACCGGTGCACGTCCCGGCGCCGGTCGAGAAGAAGAAGCTGGCCCTAGCCGGCGTGAAGTAAGCATTGAAAGCCCAGGGGTGAGGTACTCCGAACCCCCGGGACAAAATTTAGCGCACGACTGATCCCAGGGGTTCGGAGTACCTCGCCCCCGGGCTTATCTTTCAACTCCTGACCGCGCGAAGTAGATATATCATGGAGTTCGGCCGAACCTGGATCTTACGCGGGCCCAATCGCTGGGCCCGCTTCCCCGTCGTCGAAGTCGATCTCGACCTCGGCAACTGCCCCCCTGTGGACGTCGAATCCCTCTGCCTTCGGGTCGCCGACTTCGTTCCTCAACCCCAGGCCAATCTCGCGGAACTCCTCCTGGCCCTCGTGCAGGCGCAGCTTCAGCGCGTCGATTCGCCCTGCAATTTCGGCGAAATCCAGAAGTCGCACCGCGCAGGCTTCTACCGCGTCCTCTTCAACTACGACGAGGAAACCCTCGCCCGCACCGCGTTGACAAACGCTCACGAAACCTGCAAGGCGCTGCTGGCGGGCGAACCGTTCGACTTCTTCCAGCGCATCGAAGATCTCCGCCGTCAAGCGCACGACATCCGCCTGGGCCCCAGCACGCGCGGCATCGTCCAGTCCGCACTCGCGCGCGGCATTCCCGTGCGCCGACTCACCGCCGGCAGCCTCGTGCAACTCGGTTGGGGCAAAAAGCAGCGCCGCATCTGGACCGCCGAGACCGATCAGACGCCGATCATCGCCGAGTCGATCGCCCAGGACAAACAGCTTACGAGAAAACTCCTGGAGCCGCTCGGCGTCCCCGTCCCCTACGGGCATCCCGTGAAGGATGCGGAGGAGGCGTGGACGATGGCCCAGTACGTGGGGCTCCCGGTCGTGGTCAAGCCGCAGTTCGGCAATCAGGGCCGAGGCGTCGCGACCAACTTGACGACTCGTGAACAAGTGACTGCTGCGTACGAAGCCGCCCGCGCGCAGAGCGAATTCATCATGGTCGAGAAGTTCATCCAGGGCCAGGATTATCGCGTCCTCGTCGTCGGCGGCAAAGTCGCGGCGGCGTCGCTGCGCGAACCCGCCCACGTCGTCGGCGACGGCGTCGGCGCCATCGCTCAACTCGTCGCCGAGGCCAACAAGGATCCGCGCCGCAGCGACGGCCACATGACGCCGCTCAGCTTCATCAAGCTCGACGCCATCAGCCTGGCCGTGCTCGGCGAACAAGGGCTCGCACCCGAGTCGATTCCCGCGGCGGGCCAAAAAGTCCTCGTCCGCCGAAACGCCAATCTCAGCACCGGCGGCACCGCGAGCGACGTCACCGATCTCGTGCATCCTGAGGCGGCGCAGCACTGTATCGAAGCCGCCCGCGCCGTCGGTCTGGACGTCGCCGGCGTCGACGTCGTCTGCGAAGATATTTCGCTGCCGCTCACGGATCAAGGGGGCGCGATCGTCGAGGTCAACGCCGGCCCGGGCCTGCGCATGCACCTGGAACCCTCGGCCGGCAAGCCGCGCAACGTCGGCGCCGCCATCGCCGACGCCCTCTTTCCCGAAGGCGAGAACGGCCGAATCCCGCTCATCGCCGTCACCGGCGTCAACGGCAAAACGACCACCACACGCATCATCTCCCACCTGCTTCGCACCGCCGGCAAGTTCGTCGGCATGACCTGCACCGACGGCATTTATCTCAACGGCAGACGCACCGAGACGCGCGATTGCTCCGGCCCGCACAGCGCGCGGGCCGTGCTCATGAATCCCCGCGTCGAGGCCGCCGTCCTGGAAACCGCACGCGGCGGCATCCTGCGCGAAGGCCTCGGCTTCGACCGCTGCGACCTCGGCATCGTCACCAACATCGGCAAGGGCGATCACCTCGGCCTGCGCGGCATCGAGACGCTTGAGGAACTCGCGCGCGTCAAGCAAGTCGTGGTGCAAAACGTCTCTCCTACGGGCTACGCGATTTTGAACGCCGCCGATCCGCTCGTGGTCGACATGGCGCCGACGTGCCCGGGCAAGGTCGTCTTCTTCGCGCGGGACGAACATCATCCGGTGCTCCACAAGCATCGGCTCGCCGGGGGGCGGGTCGTCTTCGTTCGTCATCACAAGATCGTTTTGGCGCAGGAGACGCAAGAAGAGACGCTGATCGACACGAACGAGGTGCCGTTCATCCACCACACGGTGCCGTTCCAGATCGACAACGCCCTGACGGCGGCGGCGGCGGGTTGGTGTTTGGGCATGTCGTTCGACTTGATGCGCGCGGGATTGCGGACGTTTTCGGGATCGGTGCAGGAAACGCCCGGCAGGTTCAACGTGTTGTCCGCGGGCCCGGCCTCGGTGATCGTCGATTACGCCCACAATCCCTCGGCCGTCGCAGCGTTGGTGGCGGGACTCGAATCATTTGCGCATCCGGAGCGGACCTTGGTCTTCAGCGGTTGCAATCGCCGGGACGAAGATTTGCTCGAAATGGGCGAGATCCTCGGGGGCGCGTTCGACCGCATCGTGCTCTACGCCGACTGGGGTCACAGCGGCCGAACCGACGGCGAACTCAATCTCGTGCTCAAGCAGGGCATCGCCCGCGGGAAGCGCGTCCGCGAGATCCAAGAAGTCGGCAGCGAACGCGAAGCGCTGGAGCGAACGATGCAGGCCCTGCATCCCGGCGAACTCCTGGTTCTGGGCGTGGAAGCGATCGAAGAGTCGCTGGCGTTCGTGCAGGAAAACCTCCGCCAGGTCAATGCGACGTGAACGCCTCTCGGTTCGTTCGCGAGGGCAATTCACTGCGAGCGGGTGAAGATGAGGCAGTCAGGCGAGCGAGCATTCCCCCAGGATTCACGGCGGGGCTTACGCCGCGCCGCTCGCCTTTGTCAGTGCCTCATTCCGGGCTCACTTCGTGCCGAAACAGTACAGATGGCCCGACGTTCGCAGGTAAATTTTGCCATCCAGCAGCGCTGGCGTCGCGAAGATCTCCTCCTCGAAGCGGGCCGCGTGCAGGATCTTCCAGTCGGACTCGGCACTGATGACTGTGAGCTGACCGTCCTGGCTCGCGATATAGACTTTGCCGTCGCCGGTCACGGGCGAACTGAAGTAGGC
This sequence comes from Gemmatales bacterium, assembly GCA_038217425.1. GTDB lineage: Bacteria > Planctomycetota > Planctomycetia > Gemmatales > Gemmataceae > JAIEPT01. The sequence continues at coordinate 6,623 of JBBQPM010000073.1, read as the reverse complement.
CCCCGTCCCGGGGATGCGGGCCGTCTTTTGCAACTTGCCGGTCTTGGCGTCGAGCGAGGATACCATGCCGCCGTTCTTCACCATGAAGATCGAATCGTTCGCGAGCACCGGCGACGGCACGTACGGCAACTGCTTCGCCTGCTCCCACAGGACGTGCGTCGCCGTGATGTCTCCCTTGCCGCCAGGTTTCACCGCGACCATGCGATTTTTCGCGGAGTTGAAGATCGCGCGCATACTCTCCCATTCACGCTGGTCGATCTTGGCGTCGCGGTTGCGGTCGAAGTTCGCAAACCGGTCCTTGTAGTCGGCATCGGTCAACTCGCCCGCCTCGATCGTGCCGTTCATGTTCTTGTCGCGCTTGCCGATCATCACCTCGAAGCTCGGCGCCACGATGGCGTCGCTGGGATCGGCGCCGGCGGCCCACGCGGCGAGATACAAGATGTTGTCCTTGCCGATCGTCGGCGTCATGTTGCAAATCCGCGCCATGTCGCGCACCGTCCAGATCTCCTGGCCCGTGTCGAAATCGTAGCCGACGATGCGCAGCGTGCCGCCCTGCACGATCTGCTTCTTGCCCTCGACTTCCCAAATCACCGGCGTGCAGTAGCCCGAGGGGAACTCGGCGCGGTCGGTCTTCCAGATCTGCGCGCCGGTCTTGACGTCGTACATCGTCAGGCACGAGTCCTCGTCAAAATCGCGGTTGAGGATCACCTTGCCGTCCACCAGCAGCGGCGACGTCGCGGAGCCGAACTCCGCCTTGAACGGTCCCATCGGCAGATTCCAAATTTCTTTCCCGTCGACGTCGTAGCAGAAAAGCCCCGCGGAGCCGAAGAAGACGACGACGTGCTTGCCATCGGTGGCCGCGGTCGATTGCGCCTGGTTGCCGACCTTGTGGACCTTTTCGAGCGAACGCAACGGCGCCTCCCGACGCCAAAGTTCTTTCCCCGTCGCCCGATCGAGCGCCAGCGTGTAGAGCTTCTTTTTCTCGATCGCGGTGAGGAAAATTCGGCCCTCGTGAATGACGGGCGACGAGTGCCCTGGCGCGAGCGGCGTCTTCCAGAGGATGTAACTCGTCGGACTGATTTCGGTGGGCAGGCTTTTCGTGCCGACGGCGGCGGCCTGGTTGCCGGGGCCGCGAAATTGGGACCATGAATCGGCAAACAACGCGGGGGCGGAGAGCAGACAGACAAGGGTGGTAGTGAGACGCATGGGTTTCTCGAAGCGAAAAAGGAGTGGGTCAGGACGATGCGGGATGGGCGAGCGCCTGGGCGATGCCGTGCTCGATCTCGGCAACCGAGAACGGCGTCCCCTGCGATTTGTTGATGCCGACGGCGTCGACGAGGTACTGGGCGCGGAGCAGCCACAAGAGTTGCCCGCGATTGAGTTCGGGAACCAAAATCTTACGGAAACGGCGCAACAGCTCGGCGGTGTTGGCGGGCATTGGATTCAGGTAGCGAAGCGTGGCCCAGGCGATCGCTTCCCCTTTCCGCTGGCGCGCTTCGACGGCAGTGCGGAGGGCGCCGGCGGTGCTGCCCCAGCCGATGACGAGAACGTCGGCGCCCTGGGGGCCGTGAATTTCCAGCGGCGGGATGGCCTGAGCGACGCGGGCGATTTTTTGTTGCCGGGCGTCGATCATGACTTGATGGTTGCCAGCGACGTAGCTGACTTCGCCGCCGGGGCCTTCCTTCTCCAGGCCTGAAAGTCGATGCTCCAATCCGGGCGTTCCCGGAATGATCCAGGGGCGCGACCCGCGCTCGTCGCGCTCGAACGGCCTGGCCCCCGACTGCGGATGCACGATGCGGATGGCCGGCAATTGTTCGTGTCCCGGGACGTTCCAGATCTCGCTGGCGTTCATGAGGGCGAGATCGCACAGGACGATTACGGGCGTCATCGCCAGCGTCGCCAGCCGTAGCGATTCGTAGGCGATCGCGAAACAGTCGGCGGGCGAGGAGGGCGCCAGCACAACGATGGGGGCATCGCCGGAGCGTCCGGCGACGGCGAGGAAGAGATCGGCCTGTTCGGTCTTGTTGGGCATGCCATTGCTGGGTCCGGCACGCTGAATGACGAGCACGACGCAAGGGAGTTCGGCCATGACGGCGAGCCCAAGGGCTTCGGATTTTTGGGCGAGGCCTGGGCCGTTGGTGGCGGCGACGGCGAGAGCGCCGCCGAACGCTGCGCCGATCGCCAGGCCCATGGCGCCGGCCTCGTCCTCGGCCTGGAGGATGCGCAGGCCGCGCTCGCGGAGATCGCACAGCCGCTGCATGAGTTCGCTGGCGGGATGCGTGGGAAAGCCAACGACGACGAGCGGATGCCGGGCGTTCTCCGCCGCCGCGACGAAGCCCAGGGCGAGCGCCTCCTTGCCGTCGAGATGGCGAAACCGGCCCGGTGACCGAGTGTATTTACGTATTCTATAAAACGTAGAAAACAATCCCGGCTTCTCGGCATGGACGTAGCCCGCGCGCAGCGTTCGGGCGGCGGCGTCCATCATCGCCGGGTTCCCCGGATACTTGCGCCCCAGCCAACGTAGAATCGGTTCCAGCGGCCGTTCGTACAGCCGGCACATCAGCCCGAGCGTGAGGAACGCGGCGCAGCGCTCGCTCTCCAGCGTCGCCAATGGCAACCTGGCGACCGCCTCGCGCTGCAGCGCCTGCATCGGGATCGAGACGACCTTGATTCCCTGCTGTGCCAGGTCCGCGAGCAGCAACGACTCGCCCGGCGAAAAATGATCGGCATTGACGATCAGCGTCCCTCCGGGCACAAGATCTCCAATATGGGCTCGCAGCGCCGCGGGATTGAGGGCGACCAGTGTGTGGACGCGGTCGCCGGGCGTGTAGATCTTGTGGGCGGCGAACTGCACCTGGAAACTGACGACGCCCATGGGCGTGCCGACGGGCGCCCGAATTTCCGGCGCCGGCTCGACGACTTTGAAGACGTCGTTCTCCAGCGCCGAACACGTCGAGGTGAATTGATGCCCGATGAGATTGACGCCGTCGCCGAAATCGCCCGCGAGACGCAGTACCGCCGCTTCCAGATCGACCACGGAGTGTTTGGGCGGCGTCATGATTATTCCCCGTCGGGCGGGGGCAGGAGCGGACATGCTTCATCCGCGGACGTGTGAATCTCGGGATAATGCTCCGCGAGGTAGTGAATAATGCGTTTTACCGACAGGATGCCCTTGGCCTTGCCGTCCTGCACGACCGGGAGATGCCGATAGCCGCCGTCGATCATGCGGCGAATCGCGGAGGCGACGGAATCCTGCGGATCGACGGAGACGGGATAGGGCGTCATGATGCTCGAGATTGGCGTGTCCAGCGACAGGCTCGCGGCGAGAACCTTGCGCAGCAAATCGCGCTCGGTGAAGATGCCGACAATTTGGCTCTCATGGCTGACGAGGACGCAGCCGACCTTCTTTTCACGCATGAGCGCGACGGCATGGCCGACGGTTTGGTCCGGCGCGATCTCCCACGCCTGGGTCGGATGGAGCCGCCAAACGCTTTCCACCTTCAGATTTTTCCACAGATCCATGTGGCGTCCGGGTCGCTAGGATAATATGGGTCATTCTCCACATTCTCGGAAACCCCGGCAAGATTGCCGGCGACGAAATATGCTGGCTCCTGAAAAACGTCTGATGACGCTCCGGCAGGCAGTCCTCGCGTTCCGCACCGCCCCCGGACGCCTGGGCCGTTTCACCCAGCTCCCCGCCGAGGCCGAAGTCATGGTCGCCGGCGACATGCACGGCTCGACCGAAAATCTTCGCCTGCTGGTCAAGAAGGCCGACCTCGAACGCCACCCCCAGCGCCATCTCGTCCTCCAGGAACTCATTCACGGTCCCTTTCTTTATCCGCAGGGCGGCGAGAAATCGCACCAGATGCTCGATCTCGTCGCCGCCCTCAAACTGCAGTTCCCCGCACGCGTCCATTATCTGCTCGGCAACCACGAACTCGCCCAGTGGCAACACCAACGCATCGGCAAAGGCGACGTCGATCAGAACGACGCGTTTGTCGAGGGCGTCCGCACCGCATACGGCGCCCACGCCGATGCGATCGTCCGATGTTACGAGATGCTGTTCGAGGCCTGCGACCTGGCGCTCGTGACCGCCAATCGCGTCTTCCTCAGCCATTCGCTGCCGACGGCGAAGAATCTGGAGCGGTTCGACTTCGACGTGCTCAAACGCGAGAACTTGGCGCCGGAAGACGTGAAATCGCCCGGGACCGTTCATTCGCTGGTCTGGGGCCGAGATCTGAGTCAGAAGAACGTCGAGGCGTTCTTGCGCAAGGTCGACGCTGACTGGCTGATCTCGGGCCATATCCCGTGCGAAATGGGTTTCCTCATCCCCAACGATCGGCAGATCGTGCTCGATGCGCTCGGGTATCCCGCGTGCTACTGCCTCTTTGCCGGCGCTCGCCCCACGACGCAGGCGGAACTCTTGCAATCGATCGGTACCTTGTAAGATAGCTGCTTGCCTTTCCCAACGTCCCCGTCAGGAGCCGATTCCATGGCCGTCGGCGTGCAAGTCTCGTCGCAAGCGTATCTCGAAAACGCCCTCGAACTCACCGTCGAGCAAAAGGCGAGCGTGCTGGCTCAAGGGGCGGAACTCATCTTCGCCGCCGCCTCGGGGCAGCGCGAACAACTCTACGATCCCACCCTGCGCGGCGCCGCCGAGAAAATGGTCTTCGGCTGCTACGTCAGTCTGAAGCGCGGACCGCACCTGCGCGGCTGTTGCGGCGCTCTGCAGGGCAACGTCGTCCGCCTCATCGATTCCCTGTACGACGCCGCCTACCGCACCGCCGTCGACGACCCGCGCTTCCCCGTCGTCACTCCGGGCGAGCTGCCGTTCCTGGATATGGAGATCTCGCTTCTCTTCAATCCGCAACCGCTCAAGGCCAAGGGCGAAGCTCGCGTCAAGGAAGTCGTCGCCGGCACGCATGGGGTGCTTGTGCATCACGGCGCCCACACGGGTCTTTTACTCCCCAGCGTCGCCAGCGAGCACGGCTGGGATTCCCGGAAGTTGCTGGAACAGGTCTGCGTCAAGGCTGGCATGCATCCGTCATTCTGGAAGGATCCCGAGACCGTGCTCGTCACCTTCGAAGGAATGCTCCTCGCCGAGCCGCTGAAAACGTATGTGGAGGGCCGACTGCCGCCGACGGGTCGCTGGCTCGCCGACGAGGAAGTCGCGGGCTACGGTCACTTGTGCCGCAGCAATCTTCTGGCCCTGGTGCAGGGGATGACGCCGTACTATTCGCATCCGGGGCTGCCGGACGCGCAAGTCCTGGGCGTGACGCTTTCCGTGCAGATCGCGGGGCGTGAGCCGTTGCAGGCGACGCAGCTTTCGATGCGGCCCGGCGTCGCCCTGCAATCGACCCTCTTCGGGCTTTCGCAGACGCTCGCACGTCATCTCGTGGAATCGCGCATCACGCTGGCAATATTGAACGAGGCGCGCATCGACGTCGCCCTTTACACTGACGCCCATGTGCACGGTACGATCGCCGAGCCCGATCTGCGCGGCCATGATCCCAGGTCCCGCGCCCTGGTGTTGTTCGAACGCGGCAAGCAAGCGCTGCTCTACCGACCGACGGCGAACGCGGAAGAGACGCTCGCGGAGGCGGCCAAGCTGCTAAAGGTTGCCACGCCCAAGACCGCGTCGATCCTGAGTCTGCACGCGGAGACGACGGCCGAAATGCTGAAGTTTACGTCGGCGCCGAATCCGCGCTCGGGGCCCGAGGCGCGTCCCGCCGCCGTCGCCGGCCGATTTTATCCCAGCGAGCCCGACGCGCTCAAGAAACTCGTCCACGAACATCTGTCGGCGGCGCCGAGCGTGACGCCCCGCCAGGTGTCGGCGGCGCTGGTGCCGCACGCGGGCCTGATGCACTCGGGAAAGATCGCCGCCCAGGTTCTCAAAGGGATCAAGTTCCCCGGCACAATTCTCGTGATCGGCCCCAAACACACCGCTCTCGGCATGGAATGGGCGGTCGCTCCCAACCGTATCTGGAACCTGCCCGGGCTGCAGATCGCTTCCGATCACGATCTCGCGCAGCTCCTCGTTCACGAGATCCCCGGCCTCACCTTCGACGCGGCTGCCCATCAAAACGAACATGCCATCGAAGTCGAGCTGCCGTACCTCGCCCAACTGGCGCCCGAGGCGAAAGTCGTCGGCATCGCCCTGGGGCACATGGATCTGGACGATTGCAAGAGTTTCGCGAACGGATTGGCGAAGGCGATGAAGTCGCTGAAGGAGCAACCCTTGCTGCTCGTCTCCAGCGACATGAATCATTACGCCACCGAAGAACAGACGCGGTTGCTCGACGAGTTGGCCCTCGCCGCATTGGAAAAGCTCGACGCCGAGAAGCTGGTGAGCGTCTGCACGGACAACAACATCAGCATGTGCGGCCTGATGCCCGCAGCCGTGGCGCTCCTGGCGCTGAAGCAACTGGACAAGCTAAAAAAAGCGACCCGCGTCGCCTACGGCACCTCGGCGGACTCCACGGGGGAGACCCGCCGCGCCGTCGGCTACGCAGGCATGTGGTTTGAGGGATGAGTTCGTTTAACACTACAGCGCTAGACTCCAGCAACTCATTGCAGTAACTTCAAATACAGGAAGCATTTACTCCCCTCTCCCTCCGGGAGAG
>JBBQPM010000072.1:0-30933 GCA_038217425.1 Gemmatales bacterium | reverse complement strand
GGCGGGCCGAAGTTGACAATCGGAGTCTCGGCCAATGACAAAGGGAATTGCATTGACGGCGATCGATTGTCCCGCGTTTTTGCCGGTAGTCTGAACCACCAAGGTAAGCTTCATAACACCCTCGACCGAAGCGGCCGTATTTAAAACGAAGACATGGGCTCAACTCTTATTATAACGCGAACCCCGGCCGAAAGCGCGCGTCCCTGCATGCCTGAAAGCTCGCGGGCGTTTTCGAAAGTCGTCGGTTCGGCGTGGATCGAGTGGAATCTAATGGTCGCATCGACAGATTGCAACCGAAAAGAAAGGCGGATCACGAGAATTGCACAAAAAAACGCCCCGGAAGGTCGTCATGACCTGTCCGGAGCGATAAGTATTGAGAAAAATCGAGGTAGAGATCCCAGCGCGTAGCGGTTCCCAACGCGAGTTCCGCCAATCCACTACCTCGATCGTTGGGGGACATGCCCTCAACGCCTTAAACTTACCCCACTTTACCCACCCGGCAAAATTTGCCGCAACGCGATTGCGGGAAAAAACACGAGCCGAGTTCCGCTTGCAACAGATCTAACGGTTGTCGGGTCTGCTATAATCACGACCATGCTGACTTCGCTCCTCCTGGCCCTGAGCTGTGCCCAGAATCCCGCGTCCTTTGTCGTCGAGACGACGAAGGAAACGCTGCCGGCTGCGCCGCTGATCAATTGGACGGCCGAAGGCGCCCTGCGGATGGAAAAGGAGTCGGCGCCGCTCCTGACGGTCGAACTCTGGCAGACGCTACGTCGAGCCGAGCAACCGATCCCCGCTCTTCCGCTTGAGAATTTCGTGCACCTGGCGACGGGCGAGTGCGTGCGTGCTCGGCCGCACGGCTTGTTCTTGCTCGCCGATGAAACGCTGCAATTCGACGCCGAGGACGTGCGACCCCCGGGCGGCGCGGCGCTGCGAATGCCGCAAGCGGCGGTGACGCTGTGGTGTCGCAAAGTACCGGAGCAGATCGACGATCCCCGGCGTTTCCTCCATGAACTTGCACGCGGCAAACGCAAACGCGATCGGCTCTTACTCGTCAACGGCGACCAACTCGAAGGCACGCTCCTGGGCATTGATGCGAAGAACGGTTGTCAACTCGTCGTCGCGGGGCAAAAGACGACGACGCCGCTCGAACGCGTGGCCCTAGTCGCGTTTCAAACCGTCATCCAGGCCAGGCCGAAACGCCCCAACCTCGCGGCCCAGCTGGTGCTGAGCGGCGGCGATCGACTCGTCCTCACGTCGGCGCAGTACGAACGCGCGACGGACAATCTCGTCGGCAAGACGCTGTTCGGCCAGGCCGTGAGCGTGCCGTTGACGTCGCTGGCGTTTGCCCGGCTGGCGCGTGAACAGGTCGTCTTTCTCTCGGACCTGACGCCGAGCCGATACGAAGCGACGCCGTTCCTGGGCATCGCCTGGCCCTGGTTCGCGGATGAGGACGGCCGGGGGTTGCCGATCCGCGTCGCCGGGGATTCCTGGGATAAGGCAATCGCGCTGCACGCTCCGGTCGAGATCGAATATCGCCTGGACGGCAAATTCGCAAGCTTCCAGTCGCTCGTCGCTCAGGAAGCGGGGCAAGGACGGTCGAACGTGCGCATTCTGCTCGACGGCAAAGTGCGGTTTGAGATCGACGATCTACGTCACGGCAAGGCGCCCCACGAGGTGCGGTTGGACGTGCGCGGCATCCAGACGCTGACGATCGCGGTCGGCGTGGGCGAGCGCGGCGACGTCCACGGCATGACGCTGTGGCCTGCGGCACGGCTGCTGAAAAACTGAAGTTAATTCCCCGAGATTCTCCGCTTTTGCCTGTTCAACGCGCCATGGATCGTTTACGATTGAAATGGACTCTTTTCGCCGAAGTTCTCTCTCCTTCCTGCCGAGGACTTTATGACGTTTCGTATGCCGGCCCTGCTAGGTCTCTGCCTCGCCATTACTCCGCTCTTCGCCCAAGAAAACAACCCGTCTCGCACGGATCAGGAAAAGCAGGCTCTCGAGGCCGACCTCCTCGAAAACCGTAAGAAGCAGCTCGCCTCCAACGAGGAAACCAAAAAGATCCTCCAGCGCCTCGACGCGCAGCTCGAAATTTACCGCTTCTACAAGCCCGGCAGCAAGGAAGTTCAGGACATCGAAGCCTTCCGTAAGGAGCTCGCGCAGCTCAGCGAGCGCGAGATGGCGAACGCCGTCGCTCACCTGGACAAGGCGCTCGCCGGCGATCTCGGCGCCCAATCCCAGCTCGAACAGGCCGGCGCCTTCAAGAAACACGCCCGCATCGTCGAGACCCTCAAAAAGCTCTACGACCAGTTCGAAGCTCTCAAGGACATCGACGCCGCCGTCGTCCAACTGGAGACGCTCTCCAAGAAGCAGCGCGACCAGTCGTCGAACACCGCGTTCTTCCTGCACGACGTGAACGTGGCCCACGACTATTCGCAGCCGTTCGCAATGCGGCAGCCTGCCCTCAATCGCGTCAACAATCTTCGGCTGGAAACGCAGAAGATCGGCTTTCAGCAGAAGGACGCCACGGCCGAGACGCTTCGGCTCTTGCAGCGGATCCGCAAGCTCAAAGAGAACCTCGACAAGGAGGGACAACTCCGCGTCGCTGCGATGGAAAATCTTGCGAGTCGGCAGCAGTTGGTGAGCAAATTGATGCAGGCGTTTCAGAAGCTTCAGGACTCGAGCCTTTCGGATCGTGCGAAAACCGAGTGGAGTGAAGCCGCCGGGCTGCAGCGTAAGGCGGCGCAGCATCTCATGGAGTTGGCGGCCGTGCTGCGTCAGCCGATCGACGAGATGAAGGTGCTGGAGCAGGCACGCAAAAAGATCGACGAAACCCTCCAGGCGCAGGAGAAAATCGCCAAGGAAACGCCCGCGGCCAAGGACGAACCGTCGCGCCGGACTCCGGCGGAGAATGCCAAGAAAGCGGAGCAGAATCTCGATCTCGCCAAGAAGCAGGCCAAACTGGAATTCGACGCCAAGGACGTTGCGGACGCGCTGCGTTCGCTGGCTCCCGATGCCGTCAAGAATCTCGAGAAGGCCGAGAAGGCGATGAAGTCTAGCAAGGACGCGCTGGTCAAGAACGACGAGCCGAAGGCGACTGAGCCGCAAAAGAACGCGGCCGAGTCCCTCGCGCAGGCCAAGAAAGACGTCGAAAAGTTAATCCAGGAGAAGAAAGACGCGCTGAGCGATCCGCTCGCCGCCCTCAAGAATGTCGAGAAGCAACTCGACAAGTTGATCGAAGGGCAGAAGGACGCCAAGGAGCAAGCGGAGAAGATCGCGCAGAAGAAGGAAGAGGCGAAGTTGCCCGACACGGCCCAGCAGCAAAAGGATCTCGCCAAGGAGACGGCGAACCTCAAGGAGACGCCGTCGCCGATCAAGGATAAGATCGCTCCCGCCCTACAGAAGGCGGCCCAGGAAATGAAAAAGGCGGGCCAGGATCTCGACAAGCAAAAGGCCGGCGACGCGGTCCCCAAGCAAGATCAAGCCCTCAAAAATCTGAGCGACGTCAAGAAGGAAATCCAGGACAAGATCGCCGAGGTCGAAAAACGCCGCGACGATCTCGCCAAGCTCGAAGACGCGGCCAAGAAATTGGCAGACCTCACCGAGCAGGAAAAGAACGTCGCGCAGGACGCGCAGAAGAACGCGGAGGCGAAGAACGACCCCGCCGCCCAGAATCAGGAACTCGCCAAGGATCAAGCGAAATTGACGCCGCCCACTGAAGACTTGGCCAAGCAACTCGATAAGACCGCGCCGGAGGCGAGCAAGAAGGTCGCCGAGAGCGCCAAGAACATGGACGCGGCCAAGAAGGATCTGGCCAAGAATCAGCCCAAGGAGGGGGCGAAGGAAGCCAAAGAGGCGGCGAAGAAATTGCAAGACGCCGCCAAGAACGTGCAGGAGAAGATCAACGAACTCAAGGGCAAGGAACTCGCCGACGAGGTCGCCCTCGATCCGAAAAAGGCCGACCCCGCCGACGCCATCGAGCAAGTCGCCCAGGCTAAAAAGCTCACTGACGACGCCCAGGCGGAAGCCGACAAGGCGAGCAAGGAGGACCAAAACGCCGACCTCGCCAAACTGCAAGAGAACATCGCCAAGCAAGCCGAGAAGGCCAAACTCGACGGCGATCAAGACGCGAACAAGGCTGCGGAAGCTCTTAAAGATAACGACTTAAAGAAAGCCCTGGAGAAACAGAAGGACGCCCTGTCCAAGTTGGAGAAGGCGGCCCAGGATCCCGCGGCCAAGGATTTCCCCGAGCCGAAGAATCAGACGCCGATGCAGGCCGAGCCCAAACAGGGCCCGAAGGAGCCGGCCGCGCAGGCGAAGGAAAACGCAAGCGCCAAGCCCGAACCCAAGGCGGAGGCCAAGAAGGGCGAAGCCAAGCCCGCGCAGCCGAAGAAGGGGGACAACCCCGCGCAAGCGAAGGAGAACAAACCCGCCCCCGCGCAGGCCAAATCGGGCGACCCGAAGATGCCCGAGCCGGAAGCCAAGGCCGGCGACCCAAAGCCCGCTCCGGCCAAAGACAAGGGGGAGGGGCCCATGACGCAGGCCAAGAAGGGCGAAGCCCCCAAGGCCGACGCCAAGGAAGGACAGCCCGAACTCGCCGACGCCAAGGCCGCCCAGTCCAAGGAAGCCCCGCCACAACCCGGCGAAGCCAAAGCCAGCGAACCGCAGGCCGGCGAACCTGTCGCCAAGGCCAAGACGACGCCTCCTACCGGCGACAATTGCCCTGTCTGCAAGAACCCGGGTTCCAATCCCCAGGCCAAGAATCCCAGCGAACTCGCGCAGATGCAGAAAGACCTGATGCAGCAAACCGAGGCCCTCGCCAAATCGCAGGAAGCCACTCAGAAAGCTCAGTCCGCCCTCGCCCAGGCCCAGGGCGCCGCTCCCGAAGGCGTGCAAAAAGATCTGCAGGAGGCCGCCAAGGAATTGAGCAAGGCCATGGAAAAACTGCAGAAATCCGATGCGAAACAGGCCGGCCAGGCCCAGAAAGAGGCTTCCGAACAACTCGGTAAAGCCCTCGAAACCCTGCAGAAAGCGCAGGAAGCGGGCGAAAAGGGCAAGGGCGATCTCGCCAAGAACATGCCCCCCATGCCCGGCGAAGGCAAAGAGGGCGAGGGCGAAGGAATGGAAGGCGACATGGGCATGGAAGGCATGGGCAAAGACATGGGCAAGCCAGGCCCCGCCAAGGAAGCCAAGAAGGGCAACGCGGACGAAAAGAACGAAAAGCTCGGCGAAGGAGACCGCGTCGCTGACGGCAAGGTCGAGAACGCCAAGTCCAAATTGCAAACGCCCGGCGGCGAGGGCAGTTTACTCTACCTCCCCGAACGCCAACGCCAAATCATCCGCCAATTTGGCGCCAGCCAGCTCCCCTCCGAGTACGCGGACCAGATCCAGCAGTACAACAACAACGTGACCCGTAGCAAGAAGTAGCAATCAAGCCACAGAGGCACCGAGAGCACAGAGAATTACAATGCATGGTTTTTGCCTTTCTCTGTGTTCTCCGTGACCTCTGTGGCTCATTCTCTTTGACCCCGAGATCGTCATGCGTCATCTACTAATCGCCCTGTCGCTACTAACCTCGGCCCCGGCCCTCTTCGCGGACGTCGAGATGGATGCGGACACCAAGAAGCGAACCGCGGACGCCCTCAAATGGCTCGCGGGGCAGCAGAATCGCAACGGCTCCTTCAGCGACGGCGGCTACTTCGAAAACACCGCCATCACCGGCTACGCCATGCTCGCCTTCATGTCGCAGGGCCATCTCCCCGGCCAGGGTCTGTACGGCCCCGAAGTCCACAAGGCCGCCAAATTCCTGATGGCGTCGCAGCGCCGCGAGGACGGCTACCTCGTCGGCGGCCGCGGCGGGAATATGTACTGCCACGGCATGGCCACCCTCGCCCTCGCCGAACTCTGGGGCCAAACCGGCGGCGACGAAATCAAGCCTGTCGTCGAAAAAGCCGTCAAGCTCATCGTCGGCTCGCAGAGTGCCACCGGCGGCTGGCGCTACGAACCGCAGCCGACCGGCGCCGACATCTCCGTCACCATCATGCAGGTGATGGCCCTGCGCTCCGCCAAGAACGCCGGCCTCAACGTCCCCGACCGCACGATGAAGGACGCCCTCAAGTACATCAAGTCGTGTTACCGCGAGCGTGAAGGCGGCTTCACCTACATGCCGTCGTCCGGCTCGCCCGGCTTCGCCCGCACCGCCGCCGGCTGCTGCGTCTTGTTCCTCACCGGCGAATACACCGCCAAGGAACTCCCCGACGCCGTCACTTTCCTCAAACGCCACAAGGAAACGCCGATCCACTTCTTCTACGGCCACTACTATGCGGCCCACGCCATGTATCAGGTAGGCGGAAAAGATTGGGACGACTGGTACGCCTTCCTGAAGACGTACTTCAACGCCAAGCAATCCCCCGACGGCAGCTTCCATCAGAAGCTAACGCGCCACGAGGTCGGCCCGGTGTACCAGACGAGTATCGTGGTGATCGCGCTGTCGACGCCGCTGCATTACTTGCCGATTTTTCAGCGGTAAGATAATTAAGGGACGTCCACTGTTCGGTGAACAGTAATTGCCGCGAGTTTGCCGTCTCGATCAATGCGCCAGGTCAAATGCACAAGCGTCGAGAAAGGGAAATCTCTAAAGGTGAAATAGCTTCCATAGAGACAGTGAAGCGTTTTGCCCTCTTTGTCGACTGACCATTGAAAGAAGTTGTCCTGGGCGAAGTGTGACTTAGCGTATCGCTCTACAGTGTCTTCCGGGCTTCCTGTCGGAGTGGCTTTTAACAAATCGGCGAGAATCGCTGCATCAGATCGTCGTGCCGGGCTAATGATTGGCCAAAGGCAGGTAATTGTGAGCAAGCACAATCCCCCGACGACAAACCACTTTGGCCGTTTTGACATTTTTGAAATAACCCCTAGTTTGACAGCGCCGCTTTTAAGAGCGGTAAGCTTATTCGCCGTAAGTCGTTAATTTTTCGCACCTGAAATTTACCCAATTTGAAAAGTGGCGATGTCCAACTAGTCTAGCCTCGTTTTCGTAGCCGAAAGTTCTGAAAAATCGCGAATGCCAGTTCCAATTGCAAGTCGAACTCTACTGGCCCTGCTACGGTGATATTTAACGCATTTGTATCGCGACTTATGGCAATGCTGAGTGTCGTTGAGGGATTGCAGTCGAATTGGTAACTACCTCCGCCGCCGTCGAGTAGGTCAGTTGTAATCGATTGCAAATCGTCGTCGTTGAACGACCGGCCTACGACCCAGCCGATCGTTGTGAGGAACGGTTTGAGGTTGTCATGTAAGATCCAACCCGCCACCATCTGAACCTCCTTGGCGACCAACTATTGCCGCTTCGTGTTTTCGACCTTCGTGTGCGAGTTGTCCGTATCGCTGCGTTGGCGAAGTGTCACGCCCTACGCTTTTGGTTCCTCGCCCAATCGAACCGCGTCCCCCTTGTGCCAGGGTATAAACTCGCCTCGCTCAATTTCCTTCAGAGCTTCCTTGAGTTTCGCATCGACCGCACGCTTCCGTTGGCTGTGCATGCCCAATTCCAGCAGCTGGCGCACAGCCGAATCGCAATCCGCGTAGCGGCCGGACGCAACCTCCTGATCCAGGCAATTCTTCTGCTCTTCTGTGATTTCCACAGTTATCGTTGGCATCTCGCACCTCATTCCACGGAAGTTCGAATTCTAACGCGGCGTCTACGGCGCTTGCCTGCGAATCTGCAACTCTTATCGCTGCGACGCATGCCATTTCAGAAGTAAATCAGGCCACCGCGCCGGCGGAAATCCGCTCTTCACGCGTTGCGGGATCAGGTTCCCGACGCCGTGGGCGCCTTCGTTGAAAATCTCCAGGCGCACGGGCACGCCGAGCTTTTTGAGGTCGGCCTCAATTGCCTTGGGGAATTCGATCGGGGCGCCGCCGTTGATGCCGTCGTTCGTGGCGTGGACCAGGAACACCGGCGGACTGTCCTTGCGGAAGACGAACGGCGATTCTTTCTGCCGCCAGTGCCAGGTCGCCAGGCCGACCGCGAAGTCGGGGCGACTGCTCGCACGATCCACCGGATCCGTGGCCCCGGCGTCGCCGGCGTCGAAATTACACGCGAGGTTCATCGCCAGGTTGGCGCCTGCCGAGTAGCCGGCGATGCCGATCTTCTTCGGATCCAGTCCCCATTCCTTGGCCCGCGAACGAACCAATCGGACCGCGCGTTGGGCGTCGAGCAACGTCAGCGCCTGGATGCCGGCGTTGTCGACCTTGTGCGGCGGGCGGAGGCGGTATTTCAGCCCGATCACCGCGACGCCTTTGGGGACGAAGACGTCGGCTGCATAGACGACGTGCGTTTTCCAGTCGAGCGAACCATACCCGCCGCCCGCGCACACGATGAGCGCCATGCCCGAGCTTTTCTCTTTCGGCGGCAGAAAGACGCTCAGCGTCGGCGTCGAGACCATCTGGATGCGCGGGTGCTCGTCGATCACTTCAGCGGGGGCGTTCTCGAGAAACCTCGGCGGCTTGCCGGGCCAGAGCGGGATCTGCTTCGGCGCCTTGTCGCCCAGAACCTTTACGAGCGCGGCGTCGCTGGTCGCGAGGTCCGTCTGTGCTGAGGTCGTCGCCGCCGCGACGGCGAGCGCGAGGATGGCGACGCATTTTTGCGACGTACCCATGTCAATAATCCCGCGTTTAGTGGATCTCGTACCCGATCCAGAACGTGATGCGGCCATCCGCGAGCCTTTGGATATTGGTGATGTACACCGGCAGGCCGCCCCCCATGGGCGACCGCGACGACGGCGTCGTGAACGGCGTGAACGAACGGTTCGCTTTGCTCGGATACGGCACCAGGCCCAGGTACAATCTTGGGCCGTCGGGGCCGGAGATGCCGTGCGATTCTTCCAGTAGGGGCTTGCTCTTGCCCACGACGCGCCAGATGAGGAGCCCCTCGGCCGGCAAGGATTTGTCGAAGCCGCTCTTGATGCGATTCTCGAGCAAGAAGTACTCGCTGCCGTCGGGCCTGACCAGCACCTTGAACGCCTCCTTCGGGGACGACGACGCGGGGCTGAGGATCAGCTTTTGCCGAACACTGGGATCGATGACGGTCGGCTGCATCCAGCCGAGCGTTTCCTTGCACCAGACGGAGAAATGCGACGGTCGGCCGAAGATACCGTCGCCGTTGGCCATCGTACACCACACGCCCACGCCTTCCATGCCGGGGACTTCCGGGAGCGCATACAGGTCCGGCAAGCCGAGCATATGGCCGAACTCGTGCGTCGGAGTGCTGATGGTGGCCATCTTCTCGCCTCCTTCGGGCGAGATGAAGACGCTCAGCGTCTCCTTCTGATATTTCATGGTCGTACGGTGAGGCCAAAAGACGTTGTTGCGCACCTGGGCGAACTTCGGTCCCGCAAAGAGGAAGAAGAAGCCGTCGTAGGGTTCCAGCGCCTTGGGATCCTTGGCAACGATCCTGTCGAGCACGTCGGTGAAGAGTTGCTTCTTGTTCGGATCGACCGAGTAGTCTTTGCGCGTCCGCGTCAGCAGCACGGGATCGAAGACCTTGCCTTGCACTTTCAGTTTGCCGAACGAGACTTCCTGATAGTAGTCGTTCATGCTGCCGTAAACGGTCGTGCCGGTGGAGTTCTTTTTGCCCACGTATTGGCCGGTGCTGAAGAACGCGTCGTCCCAATCTTGCTTGGTGATTTTCTCGTTCAACTTCATATCGGGGAATTCGATCGGGATGACGGCGAGTTGGTAGATCGCCTTCTTGAACAGGGTGCGGGTGCGAGTGTCCCAGCCGAGGTTGTCCTTGGGTTCGTCCGGCGCCCCTTCGAGCGTGACGGGGACGAGAACTTGATTTTTCTCGCGCTGCACCAGCAGCTGGATTTTGTCGTTGGGTTGGCAGGCGGTGAGGAAATCGAAGAACTCGAAGCGCGTGGAGATGAGTTTGCCGTTGGCGCGGAGGATGAGATCTTGCGGCTTGAGCTGCGCCTTTTCCGCGGGGGAGCCTTTGTTGACGCCGGCGACGACGGCGCCGAGATCGCGATTGAAGAAGAGGGCGCCGAAGCTGATTTTGTGCGTGGGGGGCGTGAGGGGCTGGCTGGGGGCGCCGAGCACGAGTTTGCGGAGGAAGATTTTGTTTTCCGAGGCAATGTAAAAGCCGAGGGTGACGACGTCGCCGGGGCGATGGCGGTGCAGGAATTCGCGAAAGGCGTCGACGGAACGGACGGCTTCGTCGCCATGCTTGGCGAGGATTTGGCCCGGTTTGATGCCCGCCTTGGCCGCGGGCGAATCGGGTTCGACGTGCTCGATGAGCAGGCGCATTTCCGGCTGCAAACTGACCTGGACGCCCAGATAGGCCGGTTGGGGTGCGAGACCGCCGGAAACGGACGGCGCGATACTGGTCGTGAGCGCCGAATCGACGGTGCGATATTCCGCAAGGTCCGGTACTTGCGCCGCGGCCGGGAGCGCCAAAAGACCTACGAAGAAGATGCGTGCGAATAAAGACATAACTTCGTCGCCTGGAGAGAGGGGATCGTCCAACGGGGTCGAAGTTCAGTGTCGCAAGTTTCCTCCGGTTTGCAAGCGCGAAACCGGGCCGCTACAATCACCTCAATCGATTCCCCAAACCGCAGGATTCCACCATGGCCAGGCAGGTTTTTCACATCGTGCTTCTCAAGTACAAGGACTCGGCCACGCACGAGCCGCTCATGGCGGCGCTGGGACAGCTGAAGGCGCTGTTGCCGAAAATGACGGCCTTCACGCACGGCGCGTACGCCAGTTCCGAAGGCGCCAACGACGGTTTCACGCATGCCTTCACGATGACGTTCGCGGACGCCGAATCGCGCGATGTGTATCTCGATCACCCCGAACACGTGAAGGTGAAGGAAACGTTCCTGCCGCGGGTGGAAAAGGTGATCGCCTTCGATTACGAAGGTTGAATTGAGACGGAGTATCACCAAACGACGTCGATCTACGAACTGACAGTGGCCAGTTCGGTCCGACCCAGGAGATTGCGGATGCGTTTGTGACAGCAGGTGCAGCCGTCGCCGGCGCCGGTCGCGTCGCGAACCTCGCGCACCGAACGCAACCCCATCATCTCGATGGTGGATACGACCTGGTCCTCGGTGATGAGCCTGCAGTAGCAGACCATCTTGCTTCCGGGGCATGTACCGCAACGATCGACTTGGCAAGTTTCAGTCATGGCGGGAGAGTCCTGAGGGATTCGGAGCGAAGGCGGGATGAACTTGAGACCGAATCTCACTAGATCTTACTTTGACCGCAATACCGTGTCAATCCGAAATTGCAAAAAAAATGGAACCTCGCAAAATGCGCATCTTGATCGCCGAATGCATCCACGAAATCTGCAGCTTTAACCCCGTGCCGACCCGTTACGAGGACTTCTTCACGCACGCCGGCGAACGCATGCTCGCCTATCACCACGGCGTCGGCAGTGAAGTCGGCGGCGCTCTCCAGGTCTTCGGCTCGCAGCCCGGCATCGAAGTCGTTCCCGTCTTCGGCGCCCGCGGCAGCACCTCCGGCGGCACGATGGCGGCGGAGGATTTCACGCGACTCGCCGGCGAGTTCCTCGAAGCTTTACGTCAAGCGCCCCCCGCGGACGGCGTCTTCTTCGCCCTCCACGGCGCCATGGCCGCCGTCAACGAGTGCGACCCCGAAGGCTATCTTCTTTCCGAGGCTCGGAAGATCCTCGGCGAGAAAATTCCCATCGTCGCCTCCTTCGATCTGCACGGCATCCTCACCGATCGCATGCTCCAGCACATCGATGCCCTCGCGATCTACCACACCTACCCGCATGTCGATTTCTTCGAAACCGGCCAGCGCAGCGCCAGGCTCCTGCTCAAAATCCTCGCAGGGAAATGCAAGCCGACGATCGCCAGGGTCCGCATCCCCGCCCTCGTCCGCGGCGACGAACTCATCACCCGCACCGGCGTCTTCGGCGAGATTATTCGCTCGGCCCAGGAAATCGAGGTTTCCCCCGGCGGGCTCTCGGCGGGCATGTTCATCGGCAACCCGTTCACCGACGTCCCCGACCTGGCGTGCTATAGCGTCGTCGTCACCGAGAACGACGGCCCCCGCGCCGAGCACGAAGCCCGGCGCCTGGCGGACGAGTTTTGGCGCCAGCGCGAACGAATGCAGGCCCATCTGACGCCGCTCGAAGAAAGCGTGCGCCTGGCAGCCGCGACGCCAGGGACGACGATCCTCGTCGATGCGGCCGACGCCACCAGCTCCGGGGCCTCGGGCGACAGCAACGCGATCCTGCGTGCGCTTCTCGAGGCGAACTACCAGGGCAAGGCGCTGATTCCGCTCGTCGATCCGCAAGCGGTCGCCGCTGCCTTTGCAGCTGGCGTCGGCGGCCGGGTCTTCACGAGCGTCGGCGGAGCGTTCGACAAACGCTACGCGCCGCTGGAGCTCACCGCCCGCGTCCGCATGCTCTCGGACGGCCGATTTCGCAGCGAATCGTTTCAGCAAGAATGGTACGCCGGCCACACCGCCGTCTTTCAAGTCAGCAACCTCACGCTCGTGGTCACTTCGCGTCCGGTGCATCTGTACGACCGCTCGCTGTTTTACGCGCACGGCCAAGATCCCAGGCACTTCGATGTCGTGGTCGTGAAGTCGCCGCACTGCCAGCCGCACATGTTCAAAGAATGGTGCGCGCAGTACATCAACGTCGACGCTCCGGGCTCGACGAGCGCAAACCTGCCCAGCCTGGGCCATACGCAGGCGCGTCGGCCCTTGTTTCCGCTCGATGACGACGTGCATTTCACGCCGGATGTGAAGCTTTTTGCACGCAATCAATAAAGAGAAGCCACAGAGGGCACAGAGAACACAGAGAACACAGAGAAAGAAAATCGGCGTGTCGCTCTTCTCGCCTTTTTTTCTCTGTGTCCTCTGTGCCCTCTGTGGCTAAATTGAATTCGTTCATTCCATCCCACTTGCAAGGACATGCCATGTCGAAATTACTTCGCATTCTCGCTCTCGTTTTGCTCACTGCGCCGCTCGCCGCCGGCGAGCCGATTTTGCCCGAAGAATTCAAGCACACGCGCATCACCGATACCTGGGAGAAGTACGCCAAGATTCTTACCTTCGGCAAGGGCCAAACGCTCGCTCTGCTGGACGACGGCTGCACGCTGTCGCGCCCCGAGTGGACGGCGAAAATTGACGGTCTGCCCAAGGTGATCGCGACCTACGACAGCGTCGACGGCGACGACAATCCCAAGCACGAAGGCAAAGGCTATCACGGCTCTACCATCGGCATCCCGTCGTCGGTCAATCTCAACGGCAAATGGGGCGTGGTCTACAACAACCAGGTCGCGATCATCCGCGGTCTCGAAGTCTGCCATTGCAAGATCGCCGACAGCAAGACGCTCGCCAAGGGGTTGCAGTGGATCATCGACAATCACGCGAAATACCGCATCACGGCCGTCAACCTGGCGCCGGTCGACGACAAGGAGCATGCTGAACCGGTGCCGACGGAGATCGACGAAAAGCTGATCGAACTACGGAAGCTGGGCATCTGGGTCAGCGCGCCGACCGGCAATCACAATTTCACGAAAGGAATCTCCTGGCCCGCGTGTCAGCCCGGTTGCTTCGCGATCGGCGCGGTACGTCCCGGTAAAGACGAAGTGTTCCAGGATCGCCATGCGAAGGTCGATCTGGTAGTCCCCGCGCGGGCCACGAGTAGCTCGAACGCCATCGCGTGCGGCGCCGCCCAGATCCTGCGCGAAGCGATCGAGAAGGCCGGCTACGACTGGAAAGCCGACGGCAAAACGCTCCCCGACGCGATGCTCGCCATCATGCAGCGGACCGGCGTGAAGGTGCACGACAAGGGATCCGGGCGCGACTACCTGCGGCTCGACGTGCTGGCAGCGGTCGATTTCGTTTTCGCCTCGTCGAAGAAATGAGCATTCCCCTATTTCCGAGCCGGAAGCGTTAGCGACGATCCTGCATGGACTCGTCGCTAACGCTTCCGGCTCGGAAATGAGGCGTCACGACTGTTTCTCGAAAAGAAGCTGCCAAACTTCCGAACGGCGTTCGCGAAAGCCGGCCTCGCAGTAGCAAAAGTAGTAGTGCCACATTCTCAGGAATTGTTCCGTATATCCGAGCGCCCGCATCGCGCCGAGGTTGGCGTGAAAGGCCGAGCGCCACTGCTCCAGCGTCGGGGCGTAGTGGGCCGTCAGATCGTCGGCATGCGATAATCGAAGATTCGAGCGGGCGTGAAACAGATCCTGCAGAAGCGACCGGGACGGCAGGAATCCGCCTGGAAAGATGTAGCGCTGGATGAAGTCGACCGAACGCCGATAGCGGCGAAAATGCTCCTCCTGCAACGTGATCGATTGCAGCGCAAACAGGCCGCCAGGCTTCAGCAAGCGATCGCATTGGCGCACGTACGTCTCGAGAAATCGCTCGCCGACCGCTTCCACCATTTCCACGGAAACGAGCTTGTCGTACGTCCCCGTGAGATCGCGGTAATCGCAGAGTCTCACCTCCACGCGGTCTTGCAAATTCGCCGCCGCGATGCGTTCCCGCGCGAAACGGTACTGCTCGGCCGAGACCGTCGCGGTGGTCACCCGGCAGCCGAAGTGTTGGGCGGCGAAAAGCGCGAGCCCGCCCCAGCCGGAACCGATTTCCAGCAAATGATCGCTCGGCTGAAGTTTGAGTTTACGGCACAGGCGTTCGAGCTTGGCGAGCGACGCATCGCGCAACGATTGCCCGGGATGCTCGAACAGGGCGCATGAGTACATCCAGGTGTCGTCGAGGAAGAGCCCGTAGAAATCGTTGCCGACGTCGTAATGCGCGGAGATGTTGCGCCGGCTGCCGCGCCGCGAGTTGGGGCGCAGCCAGTGGCTTGCCTTGTGGAAAATGCCGAAGCAGGCGCTCCAGGCGGAATCGAGGCCGTCGAAGGCGCGGGCGTTGCGCAGCGTGAGGCGAAGCAGCGCGGTGAGATTGTCGCACGACCAGTAACCATTGAGAAAAGTCTCGCCGCCGGCGATGGAGCCGCCGAAAACCAGGTCGCCGTAGAACCGCGGATCGAGCACGCGCACGGTCGCTTCCAGGTCCGCTCCGGGGCGCGACGTGCCGAACGACAGCCGTTGGTCCCCATCGATGAAATGCAGCATCCCCTCGGCGATGCGCGCGAACCCCTTGAGCAGGACGGAGCGTGCGAAGCGTTGCCGCCAACTGAGCGCAATCGAAGCGTGGACTTGCGACTCGGGAATCGAAGCGGTGATCATGCCGAGGAACCTCCGGAGCCGGGATGCGGAATGAATGGGACGCTCTTCCACCAGAGCCGAAACGCTTGCCAGTAGATGCGTGCCAGAGTGTGCAGAGCCATTCCGGGAGATCGGCAAAAGACGCCTGCGAGCGTCCGAGTCGAAATCGGCCGGCGCGTTAAAGTGAGCGTGGCGTCCAGCACGGTTTGCCCGCGTCTTACGCATTCCATGTGGACGACGAGCGTAGCCTCCGGCACCGTGAAGCGGAGCCGATATTCGAGATCCATGCCGAGGAACGGCGACACATGAAAGGCCTTGGCGACGACGAATGTCCGCGCTGCCAGATCGACCGACGGGGGCAGAACGTAACAATGCCGCTGCCCCCAGGGCGTGTTGCTCACTTCCAGGACGATCGCATCCACGCCGGCGCCTGATTCGTCGAAGCAGAAATAGACGCTCACGGGGTTGAAGATCATGCCGAACGTACGCAGTTGCGTCAGCAAGCGAATCGGCCCGCGCGGCCGCGGCTGACCGTGCGCCTCGACGAGATCGCGCACAGCAACGTCAAGCGGCGTCGCGCGCGGCCCGAGAAAATCGCTGCGCCGGAACGACGTCAGCGCAAATGGCCGGTGCGACCAAAGCCAGGTTCCCTGCAAGAGGGCGGGCAACTCTGCCAGATCCAGGTAGTAGAGAAAATGCCGGTAACGAAACGCGTGCTCCGTCGGCTCGAATCGGCGATGGCGGACCCAGCCATCGTAGACGGCGCTCTTCCAGCTCATAGCGAGATTCCCTGAGTCTCGGCGACCGCGAGCGCACTCTTCACGCCGTCCTCGTGAAACCCGAAGCCCCAGTAGGCGCCGCAGTAGTACGTCCGCGGTCCGTTGATCTCGCGCCAGCGCGGCTGAGCGGCGACCGCGGCGCGGTTGTAGAGCGGATGGTGGTACGTGAGTTTTCGCAGGATCTTCTTCGGATCGACGTCGGCGGTGCGGTTGAGCGTCACGCAGAACGTCTCGGCCGACTTGAGCGATTGCAGAATGTTCATGTTGTAGGTAACAGTTGCGGACGCCGAGGGGACGTTCGGCACGAAGTAGTTCCAGCTCGCCCAGGCGCGCCGGTTCCTGGGCAGCAAAGAAGTATCGGTGTGCAACACCGCCTCATTGGCCTGAAAGGCGAAGGCGCCGAGGATGTCGCGCTCGGCGGGCGTGGGGTCGGCGAGCATCGTCAGGGCCTGGTCCGCATGGGCCGCGATCACGACGGCATCGAAGCGCTCCGCTTCATGTCCCCGTGCTTTGACGTATACGCCTTCGCCATCTCGGCGAATCGACTCGACCTCGGCGCCCAGACGAACGCCCTCGCGAAACGGCTCGATGAGCTTGTCGATGTAGCGGTACGAGCCGCCCGCGACCGTCAGCCATTGCGGCCGATCGAATGCGTTCAGCAGCCCGTGATTCTGGAAGAAGCGCACGAGATACTTGGCCGGGAATTGCGCCATCGCCTCGTGCGGCGCCGACCAGATCGCCATCGCCATGGGCAGCAAATAGAGGTCGACGAACTCCTGGCGATAGTTCCCCACTGCGAGAAACTCGCCGAGCGTGGGCCCCTCGCCTGGCAGGTCGAGCAACAGGGGAGCGGTCCGATTGAAGCGAAGGATTTCCAGAAGCAATTTGTAAAAGCGAGGCCGAAGCAGATTGCGCCGCTGGGCAAAGAGTCCCGCGAAGGAGCCGCCGTTGTATTCGAGACCGGTTCGCTGGCACTGCATGCTAAAGCTCATGACGCTCGGCTGCGTGGGCACGCCGACACGGGCGAGGAGTTTCAGAAAATTGGGGTAGGTGCGGTCGTTGCAGACGATAAAGCCGGTATCGATATCGAGGCCCTGGACGCGCAGCGTGTTGGTATGCCCGCCGAGGCGTGAATCGGCCTCGAAGAGCGTGACGCGGTGGCGTTGAGCCAGAAGATACGCGGCAGTAAGGCCGGCGACGCCGGAGCCGATAACAGCGAAATGCATTTAAAAACCAGCCTGCGGGGAGAAATCACCGAAGATTGGTAGACTGCCAGCGGCGGTTTTCCAGGCGACGCGCTGCTGGCGTCGCTTTTGTGCGATCGATAGCGCGGTTGCCGTGAACCAAAAAGATGGCGCCGTCGCGACTGGACCTGTGCCGCGAAGTTCGATGCGGGAATTCGTCACGGTTTGCAAGTTGTAGACGGAGTCGGCCGGACCAAGGACGCGGGGAGCGACGGGCGATCGGGTGCTGTTAGCCCAGCTTCTTGGGTCACGCGTGCCGAGCCTTCACCGGCGGGCGGATCGCGACATCCGGAGAAAATGAGTATTGCCCGCAAACGCAAAGCCGCCGCTCTAGACCCCGCATTTCTCGAGGAAATCGTGGTTGAGGCTGATAACGTAGATAAGATTTGATGCGTCGGTCCTGCCGGCGCTCGCAACCCAGTTTGAGGAAGCAGGGTGTGACCACGCGGAGATTTTGGCCCATTGCCGTAGCCCCAACGTCCATGTCAGAGGGAGTTGGGTTGTCGATTCGCTATTGAACAAGCGCTGGCGTGGACCGGCATAACCGCGCATTTGGCGAGCCGGGTCAGCGCCCGGAGTATCGAGAACTTGCAATCTCCCTCTACTCCAGGCGCTGACGCGACCCGGCTCGCGGTGACCGATGTGCAATACAAACGCTAACCGCTCTTGAGGCCGGGTCCGAAGAAGGAATCGCCGACGCGGAAATCGAGCGCGATTCCGGATCGGCGTCGCGGCGTGGCCAGGGCTCAGGAACATTGCCTTCTGGAGAAAAAGTTGGCGGCCACGGAAAAGGCAATATTCTGGAGGCCGCCGGCAACGAGGTTACCCGCCCTGTCCGCGACCGGAGGGGATGCGATGGTGAGGGTGCCCGTCTCTCCCGGGTTCAAGACTCGGCTGAGGATGACGGCAAAAATGCGTCGGGTCCCAGGCCCTACAATTTGAACGCCGGTGACCGTAACGCCCGTAAGGCCCGAAACCGTGTAGTTGCGGAAATCGTCGGCCTCACTGTTCATATCTTCGCCAAAGTCGACGATGAGATAATCCACCGGGGGGGCCACGGAATTCAAGTACAAGGTCGGGCTTGACTGAGTGGTGTCGACAGTCACTTCAATCGAAGCGACGTCCGACTCGTTGCCGGCCATGTCGACCGCCTGGAACTGGACGGTATGAATTCCCTGACCGACCGTTGGAGAACTTGAGGTCACATCGACGGCGAAGGTATATGTGGGCGGGCTGGAAAAGTCAGCGTCGGCCTGAGGGGTTGTCGTGCTTCCCGAGACAATGGTCACCTTGACTCGTTGCACGCCGTTCGCGTCGTTGGCCGTGCCGGTCAGGGTGAAATCCTGGTTCGTCGGCATGGAAACGTTCGCCGTCGGCGCCGTGATGGTGGGATTCGATCGATCGACTGTAAAGGTAAATGTTGCTTCCGGCGAGACATTGCCCGCCAAGTCGGCGGCCTTGAATTGGACGTCGTAGTCGCCGTCGACGCCGGCATCGGGGAGTGCCGCAAGATCGACGGGAAACGTGAACTGCGGACTCGGAGTGATCGAAACCGGCCCAACGCTGGCGCCCCCCTGGCGCGTGATAACCACCTGAAGATCCTGCAATCCGCCGCTCGGGTTGGGGTCATCGAGCGTGCCGGCGATATTGAAGTTGCGGTTCACGGGAGAGGGGACGTCGGCAGTCAAAGCGGAGATCAAAGGCGCTACCGTGTCGACGAAGGCTGTGAAGGTTTCTACCGCCGACTTATTCCCGAAGCCATCGAAGGCCTCAAAGGTCACGGTTGTGGTCCCGTCCCCCAAACCGGCTGCCGTCAGCGGAAGACTGAATGTCGTTCCCGCGGGCACAAGATCCTGTGTGGAGGTTCCGTTTGGGGCAGTTATCGTGGCCGTCACTCCTCGCACGCCGCTGCCGAGCGGTTCGTCAGTCGCCGTGCCGGTGATTGTGAAATCGTGATTCGTCGGCATGGGCGTGTCCGCGTCGACATTGGTAATCGTCGGCGCCGTCAATTCAAGATCGAAGGAGAACTCGAAGACCGACGTCGCTCCATCGCTGTTTATGGCCGTAAACGTCACGGTCTGTGTGGTAGCGCTGCTGTCGGAGGGAGTCGTAAAGGTGAAGGTGCCGTCGGAATTCGGCATCGAGCCTGAGGACGACGCGCCGGACGCCGTGAGTTGGCCGGGCGAAAGGGGCGTGCTCGTGCCGGAAGTGATGTTTCCGGTGAGAATTAGGTTGTGATCGCCCCCCGGGTCGGCGTTGAGGGACGTGATGGATGGGGCGAGCGGCTCTGGCTCGGGCTGCTGAAAAAACGCGATTCCCTGGGCGGTCTGTTCGCCGGCGCCGTTCGTACCCCTGACGAGCAGTCGATGCAGCGTGTTGGGCGCCAAGGACGTGACGCCGCCGAACGCGACGGTCCATTGTTGGTCCGAGCCGATCTGGGCGGTTCCCTCCATGGGATTGGTGTCAGGAAGGTAGAGCCGAACCGTGATGGTGGTCCCCGCGTCGGCGCTGCCAGTCGCGGTGAATGGTCCGCCATTGGGGAACAGGGCGGCGCGAGCGTTCGCTCCCGGCTGCGGGACGTTGGTGTTGACAAGAAACATCACGAAGTTTTCCGATTGGCCACCCACGCCGCGCCGTTCTCGGCGAGGTGTTTTCTGGGCCCGGTCCTTGGTTTTTTTGACTTTCGCTTCGCTCATGGGCAATCTCCTTTGGAGTTTCGTCGCCTCTTCACTCGAGAGGCTCGACGATGACTTGGCGGAAGGAGGCTGTGCCCTTGTAAAGGTAAAGGCCGAGCGCTCCTTGGGGGTTGAATTCAATCTCGGGAAAGGCCGTCTCGCCTCCCGATTCGAACGTTTCTCCAAGCTTTCGAACCTGGGCGTGCGTCATTTTCTTGAACGACGCACCTTCCCAGAAGAACTCGACGTCATCCGCGCGGACCGTTACGGCCAGCTGACGCCACTCGGAGCCGGCAAACTTCCCGTGGGCGGAATTGAAGCGCTGAAAGACATTCGATGGGCTGTTGAAGTATCCGGTACCTGCGGCATACCGCCAAGGCGTCAGGCGGACTTCGCCGTGCTTTGGCCCGTTCGGCCCGTCCTGCTTGACTGACAGGGGGCCGCGGTCCGCGAAGGCAAGGTCCCACCAGAAGTGCGTGAGGCCCTCATTCGAGGGCTTCTGAGTGCGCGCGAAGTAGATTCCGACCGAGCCGGCGGAGTTCTCGCCGACGTCGTCGTGCTTGATCTCGGCGGAAAATCGGAAGCTCTTGCCGGGGGCTCGTGGGAGGAGTTCGAGCCGGGCCTTTTCGAAACTTGTCAAGGAGAACGGCTTTTCGAGGTTGTGCCCGAAGAGTGCGGTGCCGGCGCCGATGTCCCAGCGCGACCACTCGGGATGTCCCTTGTCGCCGATCAGGACGACGCGACCCTGATTCGCCCGGGCCACCAGGGCGTTGGGCACGCGATCGGGGTTAAAAAAGTAAAGGACAAAGAATGCGGCCGCGATTCCGAACCCGGTCAGCGCCGTGAAGAGGCCCAGCAGCAAGTGGCGGCGCACCGCATGCCAGGCGCGCAGGCGCCACGGCATGCGCCACGCCAAAGGGGGCTCGCCCTTAAGCCAGCGTTCCAGATCCTGCGCAACGGCCTCCGCCGAGGAGTAGCGATCCGACGGGAGTTTCTGGAGACACTTCAAGCAAACGGCTTCAAGCGCCGGCTCGACGTGGGCGTTCAGGCGGCGCGGGGGCGTCGGCGGCATCTCCAGAACCTGTTGCAACGTGTCCTTCGGGTCCTTCCCACGAAAGGGGGGCTGGCCCGTCAGAATGCAATACAAGACCGCCCCCAGGCCATACACGTCCGCCGCGGTGCTCACCCCGCTGGCCGCGATGTGAACCTGCTCCGGCGGCAGATATCCGGCGGTCCCAAGCGTTGTCCCCGCGACCGTCAGTGCGGGTCTCGGCGGTGCGTTAAAGGCGACCGTCTCGGCAGATTGATCCGGGCTGGAGAAGCCCTCGTCATCCTGCTCATCCTGGGCGTTGGTCGAAACGCCGCCGCCGCTGACCGTGGAGACCCTGGCTCCATTGGGGACGTCCGTCGATGTTCTGCCATCGCTCTCGGGCTCGCGGGGGGCGTCGGCGTCAACGCGTTTGGCGAGGCCAAAGTCTGCGACGTGGGGCCGGTCCTGAGCATCCAAGAGGATGTTGGCGGGCTTCAGGTCGCGGTGCAAGATGCCCCTCTGGTGGGCATGATGGATGGCCCGAGCGACATCCGCCAGGAGCCGTGCCGCGGCGCGGCGGTCGTCGGTGAAGCGATTGAGGCGGTCGTTCAGGCTCCCGTTCTCAAAGAGCTTCATCGTAAAGTAAGGGGCCCCCTCGTGGTCGCTCACGTGATAGATTTTCACGATACACGGATGATCGAGCTTGGCGACGGCCTGGATCTCGTAATAGAAACGCCGCACTTCGGCCGGGGACATGTATCGCGTCGATTTGACCACCTTGAGGGCGACCCAGGTTTTGGAGCCCTTCTGCCACGCCTTGAAGACCTCCCCCATGCCGCCGCCGCCGATCCGTTCATGCAGCGTGTAATCGCCTACGTCGACGCCGGGTTGAAAGGCCGGCGACCCGCTAAAGCTTTGAGGCTCGACGTCGAGCTTCGCCTCAAAAAATGTTGCTTGAGAGCGAGGGGGCATGACGCGCATTCCTTCTTTGAAAGCGAAGAACTCCTTCAGGTCGTCAGCCAAGTCCAAATGTTGAGACAGGAGCGCCGATCGGTCCGCGGCGACACCGGCTTGCTCGGCCTCGAAGTAGGCGTCGAGCAGCTCCCGCAGCCGTTGCTCGCGAACTCCGGGTCGATCGGACGGGCCGCTCATAAATCACCCAGATTTGGATCGAGGCTTCGAGCGCAAATAATACTTGGACCGGGAGCTGTGAGGTCCTTCGACGGATGAAAGCGAAAAGGAAAAATTCGCCGCTCGTAGGGGAGCCGGGGTGCTGCTCGTACTTTGGAAGTAAGCGCAACCACGTGAACCCGCGGTCAATGCGCGGAATGTTATATACGTAGAAAACATTCCCGACAAGGGGAGCGCATCGAATGAACCGAGTTTCTCGCACGCATCGTCGTCCTCGCCTACGTTCATTGAGCTTCGCAATCTGGGACGCTGGCCGAATCCCGCTACAATAGTGCCGTCGTTCACTCCCGGTCTCTTCCAGGAAAGGATGCAAAGGCCGTCATGCAACATTCGGATCTCGTCCGCGTTCGTACTACCAAGGAAAAAGGTCGAGGCGTCTACGCACGCAAAGCCATCAAGAAGGGCGCGACCATCGAGAAGGTGCCGTTGCTCTTTCTTCCGATGGATACTTTCGTGAACGGCAGAGACAACAAGCATCTCAACATGTATTTCTTCCTCTGGAGCGAAAAGACGGTCGCCGTCTCTTTGGGCTTTGGATCGCTGTACAACCATTCGTACGAGCCGAACGCTCGCTACGAGTACGGCAAGAAGACGCTCAGATATCTGGCGTTGCGCGACATCGAGAAAGGCGAAGAGATCCTCATCAATTACAACTACCTCCCCGATTCGAAGGATCCGATGATCTTCGATGTGAAGTAGCGTGTGAAAGCCCAGGGACGGCTATCTTTGGGGATTGTTCCCAGGGATATTCGTCCCTGGGCTTTGCTTTCAACCCAAGAGCGATTTGAGCACGTCCTCCTGCGGGTAGCTGTGCCCCAGGTGTTGTCGAAAACCCTCGGCAAACGGCACGCCCAATTCTTGGCCGCGCTTGGCGCTCCATTCGCGCATCGAATGGACGTAATGATCCATGCCGTGATGCCGCAAGAGCCATTCGCGCTGGCTGACGTGGGCGGCCAACATCTCGCACTTCCGCTCGATGACCGAACTGACGTCGATCCAGAGTCCGGGCGGAATGGAACGGCCCAGTGCGTCTTTTCCCTCAAGCGGATCGCAGTAGTACAAGGTCGGTATTTTTTCGAGCGGGGCGCCGATGCCGCGGTCGGCGAGGAAATTGGGGATCGGGGCGGCGAAACAGGCGGCGCGGGCGAGCGTGCTCGTCATCTCGTGATCGAGCATGTAGCAGGCCGGGCTATGCGTGATGACGATGCTGGGCCGAACCAGACGCAAGAGCCGAGTCACCTTCTCGAGCGTTCGTTCGTTGTAGCAGACTTGCAGATCGAGTTCTTCCAGACAGTGAAACGTCGCGCCTGCCAGCTCGGCGGCGTTGTGCCCCTCGGCGCGGCGCAGGTTGGCGATTTCGCGCGGGCCGTGCTCGGTCGAGCCGCAATCCCCCGCCGTCATCGAGGCGATGTGAACCTGCCAGCCAAGTTCCTGACGCAGGCGCAACAGCGTGCCGCCGCACAGGAACTCGGCGTCGTCGGGATGAGCCAGCACAGAGAGAATCGTCTTGTTCATAGGAAACTCAGGCGGAGGGTGTGGTGACGCGGGGATGTGAAAAATCTATCCATTTCGCGTCCGCAAGCGAGGGGCGCTCGGTTACAATCGAGCCAAAACACGGAGGAAACGATGCGTTTCGCAATCTCGTTCGCGCTGCTTTTGGGTCACGCGCTTGCCGCTTCTGCTCAGGTCTTCCAGGCGGGCGCCGCCAAGGTCGACATCACGCCGCCGATCGGCTTTCCCATGTGGGGATATGCCAATCGCCACGATCAGCCGAGCATGGGCGTGCTCGATCCGCTCTTCGCGCGCATCGTGGTGCTCAGCGACGGCACGAAGCGGGTCGCACTGGTCAGCCTCGATCTGGGCCGCGCGCCGACGCGCGACAGCGTCGCGCGCATTCGCAAAAAAATCCAGGTCGACGGTCTCTTCCTGGTCGCGTCGCATACGCATCACGGCCCGGTCCTGGAACTCGATTCTTGGCCCACGAAAGAAAAGCCGTACGTTCGGGCGCTTGAAGAAAGGCTCGTGACGGCCATCAACGAAGCGGCGACCAAGTTGCAACCCGCGCGCTGGGGCGTTCATGGCGCGCAGGTTCCGTGGAATCGCAATCGCCATTCGCAGCTCGCGGTCAAGCCGATCGACTCGCGTTTCACGGTCGTTCGCATCGAAGATCTCAAGCACCAGCCGATCGCGCACCTCGTGAACTTTGCCGCGCATCCGACGTTTCTCAGCTCGAGGGACCGACGCTTCTCCGCGGACTATCCAGGAGCGCTGGCGGGAGTGGTCGAGAAGGAACTGGGCGGGATGTGCCTGTTTTTGCAAGGCGCCAGCGGCGACCTGGCGCCAAGGCCCGATCCGATGGAGACGTACCAAAGTTTCGGCGTCAAGCTGGGCCGAGCTGTGATCGATGCGAGCCCCAAAATTCTCTGCAAGGCGCCGGCGGCTGCCTTCCAGGTTCGGCAGCGCGATTTCGTGTTCGCCAAACGCATCGACGTCGGACATCCGCTGATGCAGGTGTTTTTCAGTTACGCGTTTTTCCCCGCCCTCGTGCAATTCTACGAACGCGAATACCGCGACGGGATCCGCCCCACGCTGACGACGTTCCTGTGGAGCGATCAACTCGCGCTGGTGGGCGGCTCGGGGGAGTTCTTTTGTCAGCACGCGGTCCGACTGCACGAACGTTCGCGGCTGGAGCACGTGCTCTTCCTGGGCTACTGCAACGATTATCACCAGTACTTTCCGACGATCGAAGGGGCGGCGGAAGGGGGCTACGGCGGCGACGAACTCGTCGCGCCAGTGGAGTTGGGAGCGGGAGAGAAGATGATGGATCGGGCGCTGATCGATCTCTTCGAGATGCGGGGGAAGTTGCGTACAATGCCGGCAAAAAAATAGCCGGCCCCTTTCCCAGGGCCGGCTCAATTGTGCGTCCTAATCGTCTGCAGTTCCTCCTTTCCTTTGCGAGGGATAGGAAATGGGGCGGCCCCCCATCGGCGTAGCATGCTTGCAATCTCGTTATCGGCCGAAGCCGTAACCCGAGTACCCCATCGGTACGTACTGCATCGGGTAGAAATTCGCTTGCGGATAATACCCCATGGGGGGGTAAGCCATCGGCATCGGCGCGGGATAATAATTCGCCGCCTGCACCGCGTACGGCATCGGCATCATCCAGGCGTGCGGCGCCGGCATCGAAGCCTGGTGCGGCATCGGCATGGCCGGCGGCAACGCCTGGCCCACCGCGCATCCGGGCGCCCCGCACCCCCCCATGAACGCCATCGGGCTCAAATAAGGCATGAAACTCGGGCAGCAGCATCCGCCGCACGGCTGCGAAAACGCGTTGTACGGCTTGCAGCACTCGTACTGGTAATGGCGGCTCCGCCAGAATGCGTCCGCATTCGAAGCAGTCATGCCCCAAGCGGCAATGGTGAGGAGGCCAAAGACCCAGGCGCTATTTTTCATGTGGACGTCCGTTTCAAAAAAATCGGTCTGAGTTCGTGCTCGCAAAGAGAACTTACCACGCAGGGTCGCGGGGCGCGGCGAAACGCCGTCCATTTTCAAGGAATCCTGGAGCAAGATCGCATTACGAACGTCGCGATTGGCGAGCTTTCCCTGGTAGGCAGGCTTTGCCGGAGAAATGGAAGCGACAGGCGGAATCGGCTCAAGTTTAAGGGGGCGCCGAGCCGAGCGAAGAGGCGGCGCGCCGACTAAATATGCGTGCGCGATTCAGCTGCACTGAGAATGCTTTGGCATTTTGCAAGGCGGGAATAAAAAAATGGGAATCCCCGTACACCCCGCGGCCCACGAGGCTCCCAGGAGGAATTCCCATGTCGATCATTGTGCCTCCGAAGCCGTAAATCGCTTGGAAGACCACGGCGAGGCAGGCCTGTGGGATGGCCGCGAAGACAAGGGCAATCGTAAGATGGACTTGGATTTCCTGGGCCTGCTCGATCGCATCGTACGCTCCAATCCTCAGGAGCACTTCTGCCGTCGGCCGACTTGGACGCGTGAATTGTTGGTGGCGACGATGCTCCGAAAAACGGGAGCGCGCATCCACAAAGCGACCATGAGTCGCGCGTTGGCGCAGATTTGGGCCCGTCGAGGACCGGCGCGTGCGACAGTAAATTGTCCGCAGTGCCCCGGTTGCGGTTCCAAGCGGGACGCGGGACCGCTCACCGCTTCCTCGTAATAACAGATGGGAAAGCTTTTCAACTAAAAGAATCGAAGTCCGCCTCGCTTACCACTGGAACTCTAGGCCCAAGTTGATTCCGTGAGCCCAAAAATCCGTGTCACGGAAAGTGAAAGCAGGTCGTGCCGGACCCACCAGGACGCCCGGGCCCGCGGCAGTAGGCAACTGCGTCGGGTTGATGCCGAGATCAATTTGGTCGCCCGGTCGTACTACGTTACTCCAATAGAGGAACGTGTAGCCCGCGAAGATCCGGAGGCGGTCGCTTACCTGGCACCCGAAATTAGTGCCGATCTCCGGCACCACGGAGAACTTGTCCCGGCTGTATGTGCCGATGTTGGTGGGTAGAGCGAGCAAGCCCCCCTGTTGAACGTTCGGCGCGCCTCCTGGCTCAGTAATGACGGTCGTCCCACGAATGCGTACCTCTTGGTGCGTAGCTCCCACGGCCACCTTGCCGAGTACGTTTACAAAATAGCGTCCTCGCTGCCATTCAGCACGCGCTCCGACCTGGCCGCCGTAGAAGTTATTGCGGGTCTCGAATCGGTCGACGATCGAGAACGACGTGCCCGTTGCCAAATCAGTGACCTGTTCGGCGATGGCCAGGTCTTCATTCAACTGGAGCCAGCGCGGCCCCGCAAATATATCCACGCGAAAACTGGCCCTGCGGAACGCATCAAACTTACAAAGATCCGCTGGCTCGCAATTCGACTCACAGCAAGCGGGCCGGCAGAATAAATTGCAGAACATATTCAGATCAGCTCCTTGCAGACTGCTGCTCGAGAAGACCTGGACGCTGCCGCTCGCAACGCCGGGAAATGCGACAATTTGGACCGACTGTTCGTTTGGGTCAGGGTTAACATTGATGAAGGGACGTGACAGGACCGATGAGTTGGCATCGCCGGATGAACTCGCGCCAAAACGATTCGCTCCTCCCCCCAAGAAGAAATAGCCAAGTTCGATGCCCGTAGTGCAGTCGCAATTGAGCCCAAAGCCGAGAGCGAAGCGGCCTCCGGTGCGGGCACTGTAGTCTACGTTGCCGCCGTATAGAGTTGTCGTGCCAGGGAGGCCAAGTATCCCGAGCGAATCCACAGAACCGGTGGTCACGAGCGGCGGGACATTCGCACCTTTAATCTGCCATAGTAGAAACTCGGCACTCCCCCAGAAGCAGCCGGTTCCGTGGCAGCGAGGCTCCTGTATCAGAGACGGCGCGGGGGGATTCGAGGTTGCACCGGCGTCGAACTGTTGAGCAATGGGTACTCCAATTGCCGCCGCGAGTCCCGGCAACCGGGGCTCGTCAGCCAGGACCAATCGGTTCATTGTCAGGAGGATCATCGTTGTGCCGAAGAGTGCGCTTCTCATGCATGCCGCCTCCATAGTAAGAAGTCCTGACAAAACCCCTTAAAAGCCTGAACTGCCAGGGGTTTACGGCATCCGAAGTGGGTTTTGTCAGAGCTTCTAAGCAACCGTAACGCAAGCAAAACGGGGATGACTGGAAACATCCTGCATTTCGTGGAACTGTTCTTGCGTTTCCGCCTTCTCAAACAATCGTCTGTAATCTTGCGTAGAGTCCACTCGTCAAGTCGCCGGGATCGAAGCAAATCCTTAAATCGCCCGTAGGGCCGGAAAAATCGGACAAAACGGTTCAACGAGCTCAATTGTTGCTGCCAGCCATGTAATTTCGACGATTTCCAAATAAAAATCACTCGCAGCAGCGAATGTTTTGCTATTCGCCGCTCCGAGACGTAGGGTTTCGTATCAACGGAACTGGAATGAAGCTCATCCCGCTCCGCTGCCTTCCACATTTTGGTCGTCCGACGGCCAGTTAAGGGGCATTCCGGCAGAAGCTAGAAGGCTCGATTCACGAGAAAACCGACAGACGCAGTCGAATATCTCACGGTATTCGGCTGCGTCAGTTTCTTCTTATTTTCATTGTTCACATGTGATTTCCGCTGCTTGACCCTTACCGACGCGAAGCGTCGTGAGGCGGCCACGGCATCGCGTTATCCAACGTTATGAGGCACCATATTCATCCAGATTTTCAACAAGTTGTTCGGGATGCCATCGTCCCGCAAACCAATCCGCCGCAATCCGCTCAGGAGCCGTTACGCGACACTCGAGGTCCTGCGGTTGGAGGACCGAACGGTTCTGTCTGATCTAATGGGTACTGCGAATGCCTTTGCCGTAATGGGGGGTCAGACGGTTACAAATACCGGTACGAGCGTCATCCAAGGGGACCTGGGAGTCGGACCCGGAATCGCGATTACTGGTTTTCCGCCGGGAATCGTGCTACCGCCAGGAACGATCCACGCCGGAGATGCAGTCGCGCTGCAAGCGCAAAGCGACATTACCGTCGCGTACAACGATCTAGCAGGCCGACCTCGCGATTTCGATTTGACGGGACAGGACTTGGGCGGACGTACGCTCACCCCGGGCGTCTACTACTTTTCGTCGTCAGCTCAATTAACCGGCACACTCACCCTAGACTTCCAGGGTAATTCAGATGCCCTCTTCGTTTTTCAAGTCGGAAGCACTCTTACGACTGCGAGCAATTCCTCGGTCGTCATGATTAATGGCGGAGGTGAGGATCTAGAAGGCTGTGAAGTGTACTGGCAGATTGGCAGTTCGGCGACCCTCGGGACAACCACATCGTTCGTAGGTAATATCGTCGCGCTTACCAGCATCTCCTTGAATAACGGCGCGAACATTGTGTCCGGCAGGGCCCTGGCGCGCAACGGCGCCGTGACGCTCGATACCAATTCCATCACCGCTCCCGACTGCATGCCGGACGTCAGCGCCGGTATCATTTCCGGCCTTATCTTCAACGATCTGAATGGCAACGGCAGTCGCGATTCGAACGAACTAGGTCTGCAGGGCGAAACCGTTTATGTCGACATTAACGGTAACGGCGTGCAGGAGTCAGGGGAGACGCGTGTCACGGACGCCACCGGCAGCTATACCTTCGCCGGCCTCGTACCGGGAACGTACACCGTGCGCCAATTGCTCCCTGTCGGTGCAGTGAATACCACGCCGAGTCCGGTGATTGTCGATCTCACGAGCGGAGAGAGCGAGACTGTGAACTTTGGCGACTTCTTCCTGATTTCCATCGGCGGTACCAAGTTCCAGGATGCCAATGGCAATGGCGTGCGCGAAGGCACTGAGCTGGGCTTACAGGGTTGGACCATATTCCTGGACACCAACGGTAACGACGTGGCCGATATCGGGGAGCGGTCTACGACAACGGATGTCCAGGGCAACTTCTCTTTCGCGAACGTCGGTCCAGGAACAATCCGCGTCCGCGAAGTGAGACGATTGGGCTGGGTACAAATGACGAACAACCCCGCGACATTCATTGCGACCAGTGGTGTGAATGTCACCGGTCGCGATTTCGGAAATGCTCTGGCGGCCTCCTTGATCAGTCCTAGCAAGCTCAGCCTCATTGGTCGAAACATGACCCCCGGCGTTCTGGACCAACAGGCGCGATTTGTGGAAAACCTTTACTTCAACTTGCTAGGCCGTGCTCCGGATCTTGAGGGCTTAAGGCGTTACGCCCGCCTGTTGCAGGCCGGTTTCACTCAATCGCAGGTGAGGGCCGCCTTTATGGCCGACTACAGGCTGTGAGTCGTGTTGAGGCGGACGGAAGACTGGTAGGGAGACTCCGAATTAGGCGACCGGCCGACGTGAGTCGGCCGGTACGTGTGCTTGAGCGGTTGCGATCAGATTTTCGAATGGGATGCTATACCGGCCGACTGACGTCGGCCGCTCGCCTTAGCCAATCGCCAAGCTTTGCAGCGATTGCGTTCATTTCTTCCGAACGCTATAAGCGCTCAGCCGCCAGAACGAAAAAATTCACCCGCCGGGGTCGCTGCACGGCGTGGTGCCTCGCGAAAAAAAATACGGCCCCGGTCGTCGGGCCCATCCTCAAACTCCTCGTGTTGCTAATCGCTCCGACGTTCGCCTTCTCACGAAATTCTGCTAGCGCCTGCGTTACGCGGGCGTCCACTCCGGCAGTGCTCGACCGACGACATCTGTGCGAAGAATGCGATTCTCACGGCTTGATGTACCTGCTCTTTTCGATTTTCACCCGTCCCACCATGGCCACGTCGTTATCCAAGAAGCGGACGGCATGTTGGCGTTTGGCGGCGTCAAGGTCCCGCGTGAGTCCCACAACAAACTCCCCGCTGCCGCCCCCTTTTCCGTTCGAATCCCAGACCTCAACCACGAGATCGTAGGAACCGTTCCACGTTCGACGTCCGATGACCAAAACGGACCACGAACCGTCTGGACTGTTGGCGAAAGAAAGATGCTGTGCCCTGAAAAACAGATTGATTCCGACGACGAGAGCAAGGGCCCCCACCGCGACTGTGACGACAATGATCCACGTTCGCCGCCCCATGCTGTCACCCTTCTTGTCGCGCAAATCGTGGACCGCTGCGGCCACTACGTGATCTCGGCGAAGGGCAATCAAGAACGGTCTCGATAGAACTTCTCGGCTTCGCTCATATCTTAATACTACAGCGCTATCTTCTCCCCTCTCCCTCCGGGAGAGGGGCGGGGGTGAGGGGGAAATGGCTCAATTCAATAGCACGGCTGTGCACCCACACCCCCCACCCCACACCCGGGGG
>JBBQPM010000071.1:0-31045 GCA_038217425.1 Gemmatales bacterium | reverse complement strand
GCGGCAACTGAAGGCGCACGTGCGGACGACGTGCCCGAATCATCCCGGCGTCTACGGCATGATCGACGCCGCGGGGGAACTCATTTACGTCGGTAAGGCGAAGTCGCTCCGCAAACGGCTGGCGACGTATTTTCTCAAGAGCCGAGATCGCAAGGCGACGAAGATCCTGCGCGACGCCCGGCGGATCGTGTGGGAGCGGACGCCGCACGAGTTCGCGGCTCTCTTGCGCGAACTCGAACTGATTCGCCGTTGGCGGCCGCGCTGGAATGTGCAAGGGCAACCGCTACGGCGGAAGCAGACGTTTTTGTGTCTGGGGCGAGCGCCGGCGCCGTACGTGTTTCTCTCGCGTCGGCCCCCCAAGCATCCCGCGGCCGTGTTCGGGCCGCTTTCGTGGACCGTCTGGCTACGGACGGCGGTCTGTCGGCTGAACGATCTGTTTCGACTCCGCGATTGTCCGCAGCGGCAGGAGATGATCTTTCCGGAGCAGGGCCAACTCTTTCCGTTCGAACGGCCGCCGGCGTGTCTGCGCATGGAGATCGGCGCGTGCCTGGGGCCCTGCACCGGGACGTGTACGCAAAAGGCCTATGACGCGGAGGTCGCCGCCGCCAAGCGGTTGCTCGCGGGGAAGGATCGGACGCCGCTGGAGAAACTGCAGCGCGAGATGATCGAGGCATCGACGGCGCAGCAATTCGAACGGGCCGCCCGGCTGCGCGATACCTGGCAGTTGCTCGAGAATTTGCTGACGAAGCTCGAGCACATTCGGCAAGCGCGCCGGGAACTG
This sequence comes from Gemmatales bacterium, assembly GCA_038217425.1. Classification (GTDB taxonomy): domain Bacteria; phylum Planctomycetota; class Planctomycetia; order Gemmatales; family Gemmataceae; genus JAIEPT01. The sequence goes on along the minus strand of JBBQPM010000071.1, from coordinate 30,264 downwards.
TCGTTCGTCTATCCGCTCGCAGATGCCGCGGGCGTGCGGACCTGGTACGTGATCCATGCCGCCCGGGTGGTCGCTCGCTTGCCGGAACCGGCTACCGCAACCGAGGCGCAGAATTTTGTCGAGCAGAGCAAACGTTGGTTCGGGCCCGCGCATGCCAGTTGGCTCGAACTCTTCGAAGACGTCGACGGCATGGCGCTCGTCTCGGCGTGGTTCCGCAAACATCCGCTCGAGCGGAACAAGGCGCTCAGCGCCCCCCAGGCCGTGCGCCGCTGCGAGAAACTCTTGACAGGTTGAGGATTCCTCCATGTTCCGCAAGCTTCTGGTTCTGGGCGTCGTCCTCACGGCCGCAGGCGCTGGCGCTTATTGGTGGCTGAGCCAACCGTTCCCAGCCGTCGCCCCCCTGCCGCCGATTGATACGCCGGCGGCAGGCGAGCCGGAATCGCCCGAGGCCAAGGCGGGCGAGCCGGTATCGCCCGAGGCCAAGGCGCGCAAGCCGGAATCGCCCGAGGCCAAGGCGCGCAAGCCGTTTCTGGGCGTCTGGCAGGATGAGTACAAGGGCAAACGGACGATGACGCTTAACGCCGACGGCTCCGGCGTCATGCATGTGGAGCTTTCCGGGTTCAACGCCATCTTCGGTTCCAAACTTCGCTTCGATATGCGTTGGGAGTTGAGGGACAACAAACTGGTGAAGAAAACCATCGGCGGCGAACCTCCGGCGAGCATCAAGGCAATCCTTCTCAGTATGGGGGACACGGCCGAGGACACGATCGTGACGGTTTCGGAACAGCAGTTGCTGCTCCTCGACAAGGATGGCGCACAGAAGTACGACTGGAAGCGCGTACCGAAAGACCGGTAACGCCGCAACACGACGCCTAATGGCGCACAAGCCCAGTGGGTGAGGTACTCCGAACCCCTGGGATGATCGCACGAGGGCCGCTGGATCCCAAGGGTTCGGAGTACCTCGCCCGTTGGGCTTATCGATGTCTCACAACAGGCACTCGACAGGGAGAATCGCATGGAAGACTGGGTTTTACGCATGCCGTGGAAGGGCGCGAAAGCGGAGTTGCACGACGCGCTGCTGGACCGCGAGTGGATCGTCACCAACGGCCTGGGAGGTTACGCCTCCGGCACGATCGCGGGCGCCGTGTCGCGTCGGTTTCACGGCTTGCTCGTCGCGGCGCTGCCAGCGCCGATGGGCCGACGCATGATGTTCAACCATCTCTCGGAACTCGTACGGCTCGCGGACGGCTCGACGTTCTTCCTGGGCGGCGGCGACGAACGCGCGGGGGGCGTCCTCGAACTCCCCGGCGCCGCCCATCTCACGGAATTTCGGCTCGAACTCGGTCTGCCCATCTGGCGCTACGAGTTCGGCGGCGTCGCGGTCGAAAAGCGCATCATGCTCGTGCATGGGCAAAACACCGTGCACATCGCCTACGATCTGGTCAAAGGCAACGAGCCGGTCCGACTGAAGTTGCTGCCGTCGGTCCATTTTCGGCCCCATGAAGCCGCGGTGCAGCGGGCCAGCGACGACGTCTACAGCATGACCGCCCACGGCGGGCATTACGAAGTCGCCGCCAAGGGTGAAGGGCCGCCGCTGCGCCTGATGATCTACGGCGAACGCTCGGCGTTCACGTTTGAAACGAGTTCGCGCGCGGACGTCCTCTACCGCGTGGAAGCGAGACGAGGGTACGATCATCAGGGGAGCCTGTGGAGTCCGGGGTATTTTCGCGTCGATCTTCGGCGCGATAAGCCGGCGACGCTCATCGCTTCCACGGAGCCGTGGTCCATCATTACAGCTCTGACGCCGGAGCAGGCGATGGCGGCGGAAGGCGATCGGCATCAACGGCTTCTCGCGGCGGCGCACCCGGCGGTGCGCCGGGGCCCGGCGCGCGAGCTGGTGCTCGCTGCCGACCAGTTCCTCATCGCGCCGACGGGCCGGCAACAGGACGCCGCCTGGGCGAAGGCCGCAGGCGACGAAATCCGCACCGTCATCGCCGGCTACCACTGGTTCACCGACTGGGGCCGGGACACCATGATCAGCCTCGAAGGGCTCACGCTCACCACCGGGCGTTACGCCGAAGCGGGATATATCTTACGAACCTTCGCCCATTACTTCCGCGATGGGCTCATTCCCAACATGTTCCCCGAGGGCGAACATCTGGGGCTGTACCACACTGCCGACGCCACGCTCTGGTACTTCCAGGCCCTGGAACGTTACGTGCAAACCACCGACGATCGGGCCACGCTACGGCTGGTGTTGCCGACGTTGCGCGGGGCGATCGAGCACCATGTCCGCGGCACGCACTTCGGCATCGGCGTCGATCCGGAAGACGGGCTCTTGCGGCAAGGGCAGGAAGGCTACCAACTCACGTGGATGGACGCGAAGGTCGGCGACTGGGTCGTCACGCCCCGGCGCGGCAAAGCAGTCGAGATCAACGCCCTCTGGTACAACGCCCTGTGTCTGATGCAGCAATGGCACGACGAGGAGAAGGATTCGGCCACGAGTCAGGATATGGCTGCGCGGGCCGAGAAGGTGCGCGACGCGTTCAATCGGCGCTTCTGGTGCGACAGCGAACAGTATCTCTACGACGTGATCGACGGTCCCGACGGCAACGACCTCGCTTGCCGGCCCAATCAGTTGCTCGCGATTTCGCTGACGTATCCCGTGCTCGACGAAGCACACTGGCCGGCGGTGCTCAAGGTCGCGACGGAACGTCTGCTGACGCCGGTGGGCCTGCGTTCGCTGGCTCCGGGGCATCCGCTGTACAAGCCGAAGTACTACGGCGACCTGCGTTCACGCGATGCAGCGTATCACCAGGGGACGGCGTGGGGCTGGCTCATCGGACCGTACATCGACGCGTTCCTGAAAGTTCATCCGCAGAACGCGCCCGAGGCGCGGCAGGTTCTCCAGGGTTTTGTGGCCCACCTGGGGGAAGCGGGCATCGGCTCGATCAGCGAGATTTTCGACGCGGAGTCGCCGTTCACGCCGCGCGGCTGCATCGCGCAGGCGTGGAGCGTGGCGGAGGTGCTGCGCTGCTGGGCGAAGACGGCGTCTTGATTTGTTTAGCGCTCGCTCGGCCCGTGCCTGCGCTAAACGAAGAGGAATAGGCAGCACGACTCGCGTCCAGTAACATGGACGCTATGGTCACGTTTCGAAGGGGTCCGTCATGATGCGAGTCGGGTTGATCGGTTGGCGCGGGATGGTCGGTTCCGTTCTCATGCAGCGTATGCAAGCGGAGCACGACTTCGCTCACATCGAGCCGACGTTTTTCACGACGTCGCAAGTAGGCGGGTCGGCGCCCAAGATCGGCAAAGACGCGCCCCCGCTCAAAGACGCCAAGAATGTCGCCGATTTGCAGGCGATGGACGTGCTCATTTCGTGTCAGGGGGGCGACTACACGAACGACGTCTATCCGAAGCTGCGCGGCGCCGGCTGGTCGGGTTACTGGATCGACGCCGCGTCGGCCTTGCGCATGAACGCGGACGCCGTCATCGTGCTCGATCCCGTCAACCGGTCCGTCATCCAGAATGCGCTGCGTCAGGGCATCAAGAATTACATCGGCGGCAACTGCACCGTGAGCCTGATGCTCATGGGCCTGGGGGGACTCTACCAGCGCGACCTCGTCGAATGGACGACGGCAATGACCTACCAGGCCGCCAGCGGCGCCGGCGCCCAGAACATGCGCGAACTCCTCGCCCAGATGGGCGCCATTCACGGCTCCGTCCGCGAACCGCTGGCTGACCCCGCGTCCGCCATCCTCGACATCGACCGCGCCGTCACCCAGACTTTGCGCTCCGGCGTTCTGCCTCACGAACATTTCGGCGTGCCGCTGGCCGGGAGCTTGATCCCCTGGATCGACAAGGATCTGGGCAACGGTCAGAGCAGGGAGGAGTGGAAAGGGATGGCCGAGGCAAACAAGATTCTGGGCCGAACGTCGAATCCGGTGATCGTCGACGGCATTTGCGTCCGCATCGGGGCGATGCGCTGCCATAGCCAGGCGCTCACGATCAAGCTCAAGAAAGACATCCCGCTCGCCGACATCCACGAAATTTTGGCCACGGCGAACGACTGGGCCAGGGTCATCCCCAACGAGAAGGAAGCGTCGCTGCGCGAGCTGACGCCGACCGCGGTCAGCGGCACGCTCACGGTCCCCGTGGGGCGCTTGCGGAAATTGCCGATGGGGGGCGAGTACCTGACGGCGTTCACGGTCGGCGATCAACTCCTGTGGGGCGCGGCCGAGCCCTTGCGGCGCATGCTCCGGATTTTGCTGGAGAAGTGAAACGGTCCCGATCGTGGGGCACGTTTGCAACGTGCCGCGGGAACATCCGGCACGTTACAAACGCGCCCCCCGGACTGTCCTGCCCGGCGCGCTTTCCTAAAAAGACCTAATGGCCGTTCCAAGAATGCCGCTGATCGCACCCCTTCAGCTCGTCTCGAATGTCGAGAGTTCACGTCTCTCCGACGCCGTCTATGAAACGTTGCTGGGAGCGATCGTTTCTGGAACGCTGGTTCCCGGCTCGATTGTGAGCGAGGTTTCGCTCGCCAAGCAGCTGGCGGTGAGCCGAACGCCGGTACACGACGCGCTTCGGCAACTTTCCAAGGACGGACTGGTCGAACAACGCCCGGGCCGGCGTGCGGTGATCGCGACGTTCTCGAAAGAAGACGTGTTCGACATATTCGACATGCGGAAATTGCTGGAAGCCGAAGCGACCCGCCGCGCGGCCACCCGGCTCGATCGCGCCACGCTTAGCGAAATGCGCGCTCAGGCCGATCGTCTAAGAGACCATCCGGATGCTGCCGATTGGCTCGATCGCTGGGCGGACTTCGACGAAAACTTTCACGACGCCATCGGCAAGGCGAGCGGATCCCAACGGCTCTGGCAAGACATCGTTCGCTATCGCCTGCTTCATCGCGGGTTCAACAAGTTGAGCACGACGGTCCAGGTGCTGCAGCAGGCGCTCGCGGAGCATTACGAGATTCTCGATCAGCTCGACAATCGCCGGGCGGAGGAAGCAGCGCAGGCCATGGCCAAGCACATCGTGGAATGGCAAGCGTACTTCGTCAATCACTTTCCCAAGCCGTCGTCGGGCAGCTAACCTCCTGGAGCAATGTCATGGATGCCGCCTGGCGCAATCGTTACGAAGCGGGGATGGCCGCGGCCCGTGAGGCGGGTCAGCTCGCGCTCGAATACTTCGATCGCGAAATCCAAGTGCAGTGGAAGAGCGATCATAGCCCCGTCACCATCGCGGATCAAAATGCCGAGAAACGGCTGCGCGAGACGCTGCTCCGACATTTCCCCAGCGATGGCTTCCTGGGCGAAGAGTTCGGCGACCAACCCGGCACGTCGGGCTATCGCTGGATCATCGACCCCATCGACGGCACGCGCAGCTTCGTCCGCGGCGTCCCGCTCTGGGCGACGCTCGTCGGTCTCGAGTACAAGGGCGAACTCATCGCTGGCATCACCTACGCCCCCGCGCTCGGACAAACCTGGCACGCCCTGCGGGGCGCCGGCGCCTGGCGCGACGAGCGCCGCATACACGTCTCCGACGTCGACCAAACCGCCCGCGCCCATCTGTATTACTCCAGCATCAACTGGTTTCGTAAAGCTGGCAAAGAACGTCCCTTTCTGGACGCTTACGCCCTGACCGAACGCCAGCGCGGCTTCGGCGATTTCTACGGCTTCGTCCTCGTCGCACAGGGGTCCGGTGAAGTCATGATCGAGCACGGCGTCCATTCCTGGGATTTGGCGTCGCTCATCCCCCTCGTCGAAGAAGCCGGCGGCAAAATGACCAACTGGCAAGGCCGAGTCGATCTCGAAAGCCCCGATGTCCTCGCCACCAACGGCCGACTCCACGCCGCCTTCCTCGAAGCCCTCACATGACTCCTTCTCAGGACTATTTGAGCCAGTGCCGCGTCCTGATCGATCGGGTCCAGGACCAGCTGCCGATCGTCGAACAGGCGGCGGAGCAGTTCGCGAAGACGATCCTCGCGGGCCGAATGGTGCACGTCTTCGCCTCAGGCCATAGCCGAATCATGGTCGAAGAGATGTGGCCGCGGTATGGCTCGTTCCCGGGCTTCAACCCGATCGTCGAACTGTCGCTGACGTTCCACAATCTCGTGGTCGGCGCCAACGGCCAGCGCCAGGCGATGTTCCTGGAGAACGTCTCGGGTCTGGCCGAGCGGATCTTGCGGAACTTCGATATCTCGAGCGAGGATTGCGGACTGATCATCTCTTCCAGCGGCTGTAATTTAGTCCCGATCGAAATGGCGCAGCTCATGCAAGCCCGTGGCCTACCGGTAGTGGCGATCATCAGCCGTCGCCACAGCGAGGCGTCGCGCAGTCATCACGCCGAGGGTCGCAAGCTCCAAGACTTCGCGGACCTGGTTTTGGACACCGGCGCTCCGGTGGGCGACGCGATGGTGACGATCCCGGGGCTAGACACGCCGGTGGCGCCGGGGTCGACGGTGGGAGGTTGTCTGCTCATCAATGCGCTCAAGTCGGAAGTGGCGCTGCGCTTGACCGAAGCCGGGCAACCGCCGAGAGTGTTGTCCGCCGGCGCCGTAGTCGGGGCTGAGCGGGCTCGCGAGCTATTCGAATCCGCATACGACGAGCACGCCAGGCGATTGGCGGAGCTTTATCGTCAGCAAGGAACGAGGGCCGGAGTCGAGGGCGTCTAAAACTCGCCATTGGCACACATTTCGCCTCGTTACAAACGGGTTAATCGATACAGTTTACAAACAATGACAATTCGCACCCGCGGACTGCATTTTTTCCCATTTACCCAAATTACGTATTGATTCGACATTCTAATCCCGGTAAATTCTCTTTACATTACCCAGTCGACTTATCTTAACAATCCGATAGAGTCGGCTCCGGCGACAGAGAGAACTGTTATTCCGTCCCTTGTTTTTTGGAGTGTTTCAATGCGTCTGTTCCAATCCTCGATGCTCTTGGCTGCTCTCGTTCTGGCGAACGTCCCGACCGATGCGTTCGGTTTCGGCGGTCGTCGCAGCCAAGGCTGCTCCAGCTGCGAAGCCACCGCTTCCTCGTGCTCGTCCTCGTGCGGCGCCAGCGATTGCGGTAGCAGCAGCTCCTGCGGAACTGCCAGCAGCAGTTCCTGCGCCCCGGCCGTCGTTGCTCCTCAGTACGTCGAAAAGACCGTCGTGACCTACAAGTCGGTCGCCAAGACGAAGAAAGTTGACGTCGTCGTCAACAAGATGGTGGCCTCGCAAGAAGAGTTCACCTACACCGAAATGGTTGCCGGCACCCGCGACGAGAATCGCACCGTGACCACGTACAACACGGTCGCCAAGACCGTCGAGTACGACTACACCGCCTTCGAGCACCAGACCACGCCGGAAACCCGGACCGTGACCCGGTACACGACGGTCGCCGAGCAGGTTCCGTACACCTACACCGTGATGGTTCCCTACACGGAAGCCCGTCAGGTCACCCACACCACCTATCGCCGCGTTACCGAACAGGTGACGGTGTCGGTGCCGGTGCAGCGCGTCGTTCGCACCTGCTGCGTTGACGAGTGTGGCCGTTCGCACGAGGTCTGCAACACGGTTTGCGAAATGCAGAACGTCACCAAGTGCGTGACCAAGTGCATTCCGGAAACCGTCACCAGCACGGTCAACGTCACCCTGTGCAGGGCTGAGCCCCGCAGCGGCACCCGCACCGTTAACAAGTGCGTCGCCACGCCCGAAACCGTCACGGTCAACGTCACCCGTTGCGTTGCGGTTGCGAAGAAGGGCACCCGCACCATTCACGAATGCGTGCCGACCCAGAGCGTGATCGTCGTCAAGATCGCCACCTGCGAAGCCGTTCAGAAGAAGGGCACCCGCACCGTTCACAAGTGCGTCCCCGAGACGATCCAACAGGACGTCACCTACTACGAACAGGTCGCTGAGAACACCGTCGTCAAGGAATGCGTCAGCGGTTGCTCGGCTCCCGCGGCTTGCGGCGACGCCGGCTGCGGCTCGGCTTCGAGCTGCGGCGACAACGGTTGCGCTTCGAGCTGCGACAGCGGTTGTGGCAATGGCCATCGCCGTGGTCTCTTCGCCGGCCGTCACGGTCGTCACTCCGGCGGTTGCTGCAACTAAGCTATTGAAGTAATCCCGAAGCCCCGTCCTTCCTCGGAAGGACGGGGCTTTTTTTCGTTATACAATGAAGTCAAACCGGAGCGACCGCCATGGATCTCCTTCACGACCTCCCCATACTCCCGCCGCGACCCGCGGATTCGCACAAGGGAACCTTCGGCCGAGTCGTCCTGCTCGCCGGCAGCCGCGGCATGTCGGGCGCGGCCATTCTCGCCGGGTCCGCCGCGCTCCGTTCCGGTGCCGGATTGGTCCGCGTCGCCGTCCCCGCCAGCGTTCAATCCATCGTGGCATCGGCCAATCCCTGTTACACCACCGCGGGACTCTCCGAAGACGCGGACGGGCGCTTCGCGGAATGGGCCTTCGACGACTGGATGCGGCTCGCGGAAGAAAACGACGTCGTCGCGCTCGGGCCCGGCCTGGGCAAAAGCGACGTCCTCGCGGTCATGGCGGCACGCTTCCTAAAAGACTGCTCCAAACCGCTGGTCCTCGACGCGGACGGACTCAACGCGATTGTCAACAACGTGGCCCTCTTGAAGGAACGCGCCGGACCGACCGTCCTCACGCCTCATCCCGGCGAATTCGCCCGGCTGCTCGGCAAGTCGGTGGCTCCCGAGGAACGTGTCGAAGCAGCCGGGACTTTCGCCCGCGAACACGGCGTCATTCTCGTTTTGAAAGGGCATCGCACGCTCGTCACGGACGGCGTTCAGCTCTACGAGAACGCGACCGGCAATCCGGGCATGGCGACGGGCGGAACCGGCGATGTGCTCACCGGCATCGTCGCGGCGCTCCTCGCGCAGATGCCGACGCCCTTGCACGCCGCAATGCTCGCGGTGCACGTGCATGGCCGGGCCGGGGATCTCGCGCGGGATTCGTTCGGCGAAGTCAGCCTGATCGCCAGTGATTTGCTCGATACGCTGCCGACTGCTTTCAAGGAACGTAGCGTTTGACGGCCTCCAGCTTGCCGTCGGCGAGTCGGCCGACGAAGGCGGGCCGCTGAATTTGCGGTCCTTGAAACGCATACGAGCCAGTGAGCCCCTCGTAATCCTTGAGTTTCTCCAGCTCCTCGCGAAACTTCTCCCCCTGCAGCGACGAAGTCATCCCCTTGAGCACATGGGCGATCATCATCACGTCGTCGTAGGCAAGCGCCGCCAGCGGGCTCGGCGGGGATTTGTACTTCTCCTGATACTTCGCGCCGAACGCCTCCGCGCGCGGGGCCTCGGCGGAGGCGCCGAAGACACTTGCCGCCAGCGTCTCCGGGTCGGCTTCGACCCCCTGCCACGAAAACTCGTCCCCGGCATACAACCAAACGTCCGGCCGCTTGGCGGTCTTGCGCATCCGCACGAAATCTTCGGGCGATCCCACGAACATCCACGCACGGGGCGCCGAGGACTTGTCCCACGCCGACGCCGTCGCGTCTTCAAGTTTGTCGTCCTTCTTCCACAGAATCGTACTCGCGGGCTTCACCTCGGCCTCGATTTCGGCACGGTCGGTGCGGCGCTCGTCGGCCAAGAGAACGATGTTTTTCAGCTTACGTTCTTCCGTCAGGTAGCGAACCAGGCACCTGGCGCGAAACGTCGGGGACAGGCCGGTGCAGAAGACGCTCCCCTCCCCCTTGCCGCGCGACCCGCTGAACGTCAGCAGCGGCACGCGCGCCTTCTCCAGCGCATGCGCCTCCTCCGGCGTCGTTCCGCCCAACACAATGCCGGCCCGCAGCAAGGCCGCCTCGCGCACCGCGTGGCTCTCCATCCATTCCAGCGAACCCTTCGAATCCGAGTGCCGAACGATAAGCGTCCGTCCCTGAGCGATGGGGGCGCCCGCCAGCTCCGCCAGCGCGAGCTCGATGCCCGCCACCGCGTCCTTGCCGCCGGCGGAACCTGCGTTATAGACGTGCGCGAGCACGATCGGCGGCTTCTCCGAACCCGAGCAACCCACGGCCACGAGACTCAGCAATATCCAGAAAGGTCGGCTCACGCGGACACCTTGCTTGACGGCGGAAAGGAGAAAGATAGGGTGACAGGACGAGGAACGTCGTCTCATCCCGGTATTGTATGGCACGCTATTTCAAGTTTCATTCACTCGAGGACATTCAGGCGGAATCGGCGCGCCTGGGACTGGACCTCCGCTTTGATACCGACTTCACGCCGCTGTTCGAGCCGGTGCAGGTTGGCCGACTGCGCGCGGGGAACGCCCTGTGCGTGCAACCCATGGAAGGCTGCGACGGCACGCTGGACGGTCGGCCCGACGAGTTGACGTTTCGGCGCTACCAGCGTTTTGGAGCCGGCGGCGCTAAACTGATCTGGGCCGAAGCGACCGCCGTCGTTGAGGAGGGCCGCGCCAACACGCGCCAACTCCTCATGAACGACGAGACCGCCCCGGACCTCGAGAAGATGCTGCGCGTCTGCCGCGAGGCGCACCGCGAGGCGTTCGGGCGCGACGACGATCTCGTCGTCGGCTTGCAGCTCGCCCACTCGGGCCGGTACAGCTATCATCGGCCGTTGATCGCGGTGCACGACCCGGTGCTCGATCCGCGCATGGTCGTCGACAAAGCTACGGGCCGAACCATCGACGCCGAGTATCCGCTGCTGAGCGACGACGACCTGAAGCGGTTGGTCGAACATTACGTGAGGGCCGCGCGCTGGGCGTTCAAACTCGGCTACCAGTTCATCGACTTGAAGCAGTGTCACCGTTATTTGTTGAGCGAGTTGCTCGCGGCAAAGCATCGCCCGGGGCCGTACGGCGGCAGCTTCGAGAATCGGACCCGGCTGGCGCGCGACATCATCCTTGGGATTCGCAGCGAAGTCCCGGGCCTGGCGATCTACTCGCGCGTCAACGTCTACGATTGCGTCCCGTATCGCAAGACCGCCGACGCCGGCGAACCGTGCCCCTGGTCGGCGCCCCTGGCATGCGCCTGGGGGACGAACGCGGATGACCCGCTTATGCCGGATCTCACGGAACCGATCGCCTGGATCCGCGAGATGGCGACGCTCGGCGTCGAGTGCGTCAACGTGAGCATGGGGAGTCCGTACGCCACGCCGCACGTGACGAGGCCGTTTGAGTATCCGCCGCCGGACGGGTACGAGACGCCCGAGCATCCGCTGGTCGGCGTCGATCGGCATTTTCGGCTCGCTGGCGACATCCAGCAGGCGGTCCCCGAGTTGCCGATCGTCGGGAGCGGGTACAGTTATTTACAGGAGTTCCTGCCGCACGCCGGCGCCGCGAACCTGCGCGCCGGTCGGGCGACGTTCGTGGGCGTGGGCCGGGCGACGCTGTCGCAGCCGGATTTCGTTCGGCAGATTCAGGAGCACGGCAAGCTCGACCGCAAGCGGATTTGCCGAACGTTCAGTTACTGCACGGCCCTGATGCGTTCGAAGCACAACGAGCTGGGGCAGTTCGCAACGGGCTGTCCGCCGTTCGACAAGGAAGCGTATGCGCAGTTGTGGGACTTGGCGAAGAAGAAGTGAGGCGAGGTCGCACTTCGCGCCGTGGCCAATATTTTCGCTCCTTCCTTGCTTTGCGCGCGTCGGGCGAGTAAATTGGGCCTTTTAACCACCATTCCTCCGGCTCCCCTCATGGAACGACCCACACGTTATCGCTACGGAGTTCTCGGCTTTTGCTGCGTTCTCTCGATGATCACTTACCTCGATCGCGTCTGCATCAGCATCATGTTTCCCATGATGCAGGCCGAATTCGACTGGACGGACGTGGAAAAGGGCTGGATTTTCGGGGCCTTCACGCTCGCCTATGCCGCCTTTGAAATCCCTACGGGCTGGCTCGGCGACCTTTTCGGGCCGCGCAAGACGCTCATCCGCATCGTTCTCTGGTGGTCCGTATTCACCGCACTGACTGCCATGATCTTTCCCAGCGGCCAATTCCCGCTCTATCCGTTCATCGCCATGATGACCGTGCGTTTCATGTTCGGCGTCGGCGAAGCGGGGGCGTATCCAAACATCGCCCGCGCCTTACACAACTGGTTCCCCTACAAGGAACGCGGCTTCGCCAAGGGCGCCGTCTGGATGGCGGGCCGATTCGCCGGCGGCATCACCCCCCTCATCGTCTTCGCCATGCTCTACGACGCGGATGTGAACGGCGTAACCGTCACCCAGTGGCGGCACACTTTTTGGATCTTCGGCAGCCTCGGCCTGGTCTGGTGCGTCTTCTTTTGGCTGTGGTTCCGCGATCGCCCCGAACAAATGGCAGGCGTCAATCAAGCGGAAATCGCGGCGATTCAAGAAGGCGAATCCCACAGTACCGAGCGCGTGCGCGTCCCCTGGAAGAAACTGTTCACGAACACCAACCTGTGGTGCCTGTGCGGCATGTACTTCTGCGCCTCCTACGGCTGGTACTTCAACATCACCTACATGCCGGGCGTCCTCAAGGAATACTTCGGCGTCAACTTCAACGCGCCCAAGTGGTCGTCCGACTTTTGGCGCACCAGCATCATGACCGGCATGCCGCTCCTGGTCGGCTCTCTCGCCTGCCTCATCGGCGGACTGCTTACGGATTTCTTCATACGCAAGACCGGCAACCGCAAATGGGGCAGGCGTCTGTTCGGCGTCCTCGGGCACGGCATGTGCGGCATCTGCTATTTCCTCAGCATCATCGCCTTCAACGCGGGGAGCGCCTGGGGCCTGGTCATCATGGTCGCCGCGGCGTCGTTCTGGAATGACATCACCATGGGCGCCGCCTGGGCGAGTTGCCTCGACATCGGCCGAAAATTCTCCGGCATCGTCGCGGGAGCCATGAACACCATTGGCAACCTGGGCGGGTTCATGGCCAACATTCTGACCGGCTACATCATCTCGATCTCGGCCGGCGGACTGGAGCGCAGCAACCCGGGATACCTGGACGCGACCCGCTCGGGCCTGGAACTGAACCTCGCGATCTTCGGCAGCGTTTACTTCATCGCGGTCATCCTTTGGCTCAACTTCGACGCGACGAAACCGATCGAGGAATCATAAACGGAGCGCCACATGAACTCCGCCGACATCCTTCGCAAGAAACGCGACGGCCAGCGCCTCAGCCACGCCGAGATTCACGCCTTCGTCAAGGGGGTCGTTACCGGCGTCTGGCCCGATTATCAGGCCGCCGCCCTACTCATGGCCATTTATCTCCGCGGCATGGATGGCGACGAAACCGCCGAGCTGACGCGGGCCATGGTCATTTCCGGAACCAAGCTCGATCTCAGCGAGCTCCCCGGACCCAAGGTCGATAAACACAGCACCGGCGGCGTCGGCGACAAGACCTCGCTTGTCATTGCCCCCTTGGCCGCCGCGTGCGGATGCTTCGTTCCCATGATGTCCGGACGCGGCCTCGGGCATACCGGCGGCACGCTCGATAAACTGGAATCCATTCCCGGCTTTCGCGTCCATCTCACGCCCGAAGAGTTCATGCCGATCTTACGCGAGATCGGATTCGTGATGATCGGTCCCACGTCGCACATCGCCCCGGCCGACAAGGTGCTCTACGCCCTGCGCGACGTCACCGCCACCGTCGAAAGCATCCCGCTCATTACCGCCTCGATCATGTCCAAGAAGATCGCCGAGGGGATCGACGCCCTGGTGCTTGACGTCAAGGCGGGTCGCGGCGCGTTCATGAAAAACCGCCGGGACGCCCGGTTGCTTGCCGAGGCGCTGGTCGCCAACGGCAAGGCGAACGGCGTCCGCACCGAGGCGATCATCACGGCCATGGACCATCCGCTCGGCGCCAGGATCGGCAACGCCCTGGAAGTCGAGGAGGCGATTGAGACGCTCAAGGGGAACGGTCCGCCCGACCTGGAGGCGCTGTCGGTCGATCTGACGGCGCGCCTCGTAAAGATGGGGGGGCTGGCGAAAACGCTCGACGAAGCGACCGTGCAAGTTCGGCAAGCTTTGACGTCCGGGCGCGGTTTGGAGAAGCTACGGCAGGGGATCGCCCGGCAGGGCGGCGACCCCAAAGTCGTCGACGATCCGCGCCGATTGCCTCAAGCTCCCAAGTCGGCATTGATCCCGGCCGACCGTTCCGGATATGTTGTGGGAATCGATGCGTATGCACTGGGCCGGGCGACGATGGTTTTGGGCGCCGGCAGGACGCGTGTGGAAGACGGTATCGATCCCGCGGTCGGCGTGGTGCTGAAGGCGTTTCCGGGCCAAATGATCAAGGCGGGCCAACCGCTGGCCGAAGTCCGCTATCGCGACGACGCAAGTTGGGCCAAGGCCCAGGAACTCTTCGCCCAGGTGTGGACGCTGGGCGAAGGGCCGACGACGATCTCGATGCTGGTGCTGGATGTTTTGAAGTGAACGACTCTTACGAAAGCCCAGGGATGGCTATCCCTGGGACGTCCCCAGGGATAGCCATCCCTGGGCTTTCGAGTGATGTTCCGAACCGGTAAATGGATTTACCCATGATACAAGAATTGCACAGCCCCGAAACTCCCGTTCGGTCCCCGCGGCCCACGCCTGATTATCAAGACCCGCCTATTTATGAGCCGACCCCGCTCGTTTGGCGATTCTTCATCTTCGCCGCCGTCGTCTTCCTCGTCTGCCTTACGTACTCGCTCGGCGCCTCGATCGGGCCGCGCTCGCAGGCGCTCTACGGCGCCGTCGCCATCTTCGGCGCCGTCGCCATGTTCTCCACCAATCTCAACGCCGTCAACTGGCGCACGATCTTTTGGGGCATCGTCCTGCAAGTCGTCGTCGCCGCGTTCGTCACGTTTCCGCTCTATCTGCCGGACTGGACCGGCGTGCCCTACGGTTATCAACCGGGACACGCCCTCTTTAGCACCGTGGGCACGATGTTCCACGGCTTCGCCGACTACGCGGGACAAGCCGGGGAGTTCGTCTTCGGCAGCCTGGCCACCCGGCAAAACCCGATCTTCGTCATCACCGTGGTGCCGACCATCGTTTTCGTATCGTCGTTCTTTGCGCTGGTTCACTACCTGGGCATCCTGCCGTTCCTGGTGCGGCACATCTCGCGCTTCATGAGCTACTGTATGGGCACGAG
Source organism: Gemmatales bacterium (assembly GCA_038217425.1). Taxonomy (GTDB): domain Bacteria; phylum Planctomycetota; class Planctomycetia; order Gemmatales; family Gemmataceae; genus JAIEPT01. The sequence goes on along the minus strand of JBBQPM010000071.1, from coordinate 15,182 downwards.
CGGGGCCGAGACGTTGTCTTCCGTCGCCAACGTCTTCATGGGCCAGGCCGAGGCGCCTCTCATCGTCAAACCCTACATCGCGCGCATGACGCAGTCGGAACTCCTGGCTCTCATGGTCGGCGGCATGGCGACCATCTCCGGCGCCCTGATGGTGGCGTACGTCACACAGTTCAAGGCCAACGCCGTTGATCTCCTCACCACCAGCCTCATGGCCGCCCCCGCCAGCCTGTATCTCGCGAAGCTGATGTATCCCGAGACGGAGAATCCCGAAACGCTCGGCGTCATCAAGACAGTCCCCGACAAGGTCCATCGCAACGCCCTGGATGCGCTCACCGCCGGCGCCTCCGACGGCATGGCTCTCGCCATCAACGTCATCGCCATGCTGATCGCGTTCATCGCCGTCATCGCCATGGTCGACGCGCTCCTGAAGATGATCCCCTTCCGCGCCGACGGCCTCCGCGAATGGCTCGGCGACGCCCCGCACAACTGGGATCTCGCCAAACGTTACTGCATCACCTTCTTCGTCTACTTCCTCGCCGTCCTCTCGATCCGCTACCCGTTCCGCTGGGGCATGCGCCGGCTCGGGCAAGATCACTACCTCGAAGCCTGGAAGCGCGCCCCCTGGCAAATCTGGATCGTGCCGATCGTGCTCGGCTACCTGCTGTTCATGGGCCTCACCGACCTGGCGATGCGACAAGCGGACGGCGAGATTTCCCTGCAGGTGATTTTCTCGAAGTTGTTCCACCCCCTGGCGATGATGATGGGCGTCTCGCGCGAAGACGCAGCCGAGGCCGCCAATTTGCTCGGCTTGAAGCTGGTCGGTAACGAATTTTTGGCGTTTCAGGAAATGGCCAAGAACACGACGCTCAGCGATCGATCTCGGCTGCTGATGAACTTTGCGTTGACGGGGTTCGCCAACTTCGCGTCGGTCGGCATCACGATCGGCGGCATCAGCGCCATGGCGCCGCAGCGCCGGCCCGAGTTGGCACGCCTGGGCATCCGCGCCCTGTACGTCGGCTTCTTGACGACCATCCTCAACGCCGCCATCGTCGGCATCTTCCGGGCAGTGTAATCAAAGTGAGGTACTCCGAACCCCTGGGATGAATGCGCAAAACCCAGGGGTTCGGAGTACCTCACCCACTGGGCTTCTTGATGTCTTCTGACTTTAGCTCGCCAGCGCCATCGTACGAGTCTTGGGCAACTGCTTGGCGCCGTAGGCGGTGGCCGCGTCGATCAGGGCGCGGAAGATTTGGATGTCCAGGCCCGAAGCGGTGCCGGACGCGGGCTGCCATTGCACGCCCATCGCCCACCACGAATCGCCGGTCGATTCGATCGCTTCGATGACGCCGTCCAGGGCGACGCCGCTCGCCTGGAACCCCTTGGCGACGCGTTCGACGGCCTGACGATGCTCGCTGTTGACGACGACTTCGCCTTCGCCGTAGATGTCGCACAATTTGGTATCGAGGAGGATATTGATGGCGTGCCGCAGTCCCGGTTCGGGGGGATGGCGATGCTGCAGCGCTTCGGGGAGTTCGCGGGCCAGGTCGTTGTGAATGGTGCCGCCGAACGCCTGGTTCATGGCCAGCAGCCCCTGATCGATGGTGAGCAGGGGGAATCGGCGTTGTTGTGCCCAGAGGCAGAGGGATTCGACGTCGCCCTGTTTGGGACTGGTCTGATCGTGTCCGCAGACGACGACCCCGGAGCAGGAGTGCAGGATTTCATCCCACGACTCATCGCCGCGAGCGGGCTTGATGAGGACGGGCTGGGCGCCGGCCGCGGTGAGGCAGCCTTGATATCCGTAGGACCAAAGGCCTACGCCGCGACCGCCGCGTTTGACTTCGGAACCGTAGACGGCGATGCGCAGGGTGGAAGGATTGGCAAACATAGTGGAGGACTCCTTTCCTCAAGAGTGAGGAGTGGGTGGCCAAGAGGAAGCTGCTCCGAGCGTCCTCTGAAATCGCGTCAGCTGACCGAAATTATAACCAGCTGCGAAGCGAATGCTAGCAAAAAATACAAAAAATTCGGAAGGGACGGATTGTGCGCGAATCGAAGGCAGAAGAGGGCTCGTTCATCGCAACCGGTCTGCTTCCGCGTTTGCCTGACTCAAGGCGTACCGCGCCCGCGTCTTCAGAATCGTAAGCTGGTCCGCCTCTTTCAGCGTGTGGTCAAGTTCCGCTACTTGCTCAGCGGAAAGCGGATGCTCTCTTCTTCGAGCCAAGAGGCCGTCCAGTCGCGACTGAGCCGCCGGCGCCGACAGGCTATCGGCCAGCGCTTCTAATTCCTCGACGCTGAGGCTAGTCAAGGATTCAGAGGATCTACTCGTTGATCTTCTCGCGAAGCGCCCCGAGAACCATTGTCACTGCTTCAATACGTCGTCCAAGAGCACGAGCGGAAGGCCGGGGACGCTACGAAAACCGAAATCATTGCTGACGAAGAGAACGCATCCGGCATCTTGACTGGTAGCAGCGTGCAATGCATCCGGAGTCCGCAACTTGACGGTCGCTCGCAGGCGCGCCGCTTCCCGTAGGACGGAATGGGAAATGGGCAGCAGTCGAACATCTGTGCCAAGTAACGCTTGTTCGAACCTTTGCTGCAACTCTGCGTCGTCTTTCTTCAGAGGGCCGACCATCACTTCCAGCAACGTGATGTCGCTGCTGACGATCTCGATCGACTTGGTTTCCGCCGCTTGCCACATTGGTTCGAGAATAGGCCAATATTCGGGAAAGCGTTCCACCGAGTAAATGACCGTCATGGCATCGACGTAGACTCGCCCCGAAGTTGGCAAGATCAACGCTCCCATGAGTCGCGTTCCTCCTCTATGTAGCGATTCACGTCCTCAGGCGTCTTAAAAAGCAGCGGTCCGGGCCGCAAGGAATTTAGATACGCGAGCATCGAAGGACGAGAGGACGTTTGCCGGCTTGCAAGAACCACGGTGACGTCGACTTTCGCGCCTTCGGGAAAATCCGGGGCATGCACCTCCAGAAAATGTCCGGGCAGTACCGTTGTTTCCAGACGAAGCGATTTCTGCATCAGGACACCTGCATTGCGGGACGCAAGGATTTTCGAATCGACTTGCCGTCATTATAGCGCATGGCTGGACGACTGCTACGCCTTCTTCACCCGCAGCGCCAGCAGCGTTCCCGGCTGGCCGCGGCGCAACGCCCGGCGGTCCATCCAGCGCCCCAGCGGCCGAAGCAGACGCGGAAAGTACGCGTCGAGCTGTCCCTCGCGGCTGAAGTTGTACGCCTGCCGCTCTGCGAAACCAGGGGCCACTCGTTCCAGATCCTCCGGGGCGTTGCAGCGGTAGTAGACCGGGTAATTCTCGTAACGCTCCTCGCCTCGTTTGCCCATCAGGCGGTTGAGGTACCACGTCTTCAGATGCAACCGATCGAACCAGCGCGACGCCCGGCAGAAGAAGTGGCGACGGTCGACCGTAAGGCCCCAGAAGACGCCGCCCGGCTTCAGAACGCGCTGCAGCTTGTCGAAGAAAATCTTCGGGTCCGGCAAATGTTCGAGCACCATGATCGCGTAAGCGACGTCGATCGACGCGTCCTCTAGCGGTGCGTCCTCGAACAGGCAGCGATGCGTCTCGTGAAAGTACGCACCGAGCGGGATCTCCTTGTCGGGTTCGATGCCGACGAATCGGCCGGCGCGGCCGGCCATCTCCTCTTGGAGCGGAATGTCGCCGTCGAAGCCGCGGCCGCAACCGATGTCGAGCACCACGGCATCCGTCGGCATTTCGGCGGCGATCATGTCCAGGAAGATGCGGTCGCGCCACACCCCGGCGCGGTAGCGTGCCAGTAAGTCCTCGTAATTGGCGGCGGGTGCGAGCGTCATCATGTTGGCTTCACGTAATGAATGGGTTTCCAGGCGCTGCCGGCCCCGCCGCTGATCCAGACCCAGAAGGCAACCCAGGCGGCGGCGTTCAGGACCAAAAACGACGCCCCCGCGCCCAAGAGCTTCACGCGCCGGGCCAGCGGCGGAATCAGGCCCAGCAATCCTAGCATAGTTCCCGCGACCTGGACGCCGAGAAACCATCGGCCCCATTCTGGCTCCATGCACGCCGACGCCACGAGCAACCCCAGGTACGCCCATGGGACCAGCAACCGGGCGAGTTTGTGAAGCATCCACGCGAGCCAAACGGGATTGCGCCACGGCAGCAGCGACGCAGGGACGAGCGCGGCGAGCTGAAAGTTGCCCGCGAGCGTACGCACCTTACGGCGAAACTCGTCGCGCGACTTCGACGGCAAACGATCGACCGCCCTGGCAGCCTCTTCATGCACGACGCGAAATCCGGCCAGCGCCACGTGCAACGGCCAATAGACGTCGTCGAGCAAGATCCCCGGCGGGATCGGCGTGAAGAGCGTGCGCCGGCAAGCCGCGATGGCGCCCGTGACGCCGACCTGCGAATAGACGAGGCTTTCTTGACGCCGGAGCCATTTCTCGAAGCGCCAGTAGAGCCCGACGCCGGCGAGGATGCCCGGGCTCGATTCGAGGACGAGATCGCCGCTGACGGCGCCCACCTCGGGATCGGCGAAGTTTTCGAGCATTTTTGCCAGGGCGTCGGCATGCCAGGTTTGGCGGGCGTCGGCGAAGACGAGGATCTCGTTCGACGCGGCGTGACATCCCTGTGTCACCGCCGACGCCTTGCCGACGTTTTCCGCGAGAATCACGCCGCGGACCTGGGCGAAGCTGCGCAGGACTTCGGGCGTGCCGTCGGTCGAGCCGTCGCTGACGACGATGAGTTCGTCGCCGGGCCTCAGGTAACCGAGCAGTTCGGGAATGCGGCGCCGCAGATTCGCGGCTTCGTTGCGGACGGCGAGAACGATCGAAACGGAGCCGGCGAACGGCTCGCGCCGCACGGGACGCGGACGAAGCCGAGCCCAGGCGGCGACAAGGAGCGGGTAGCCGACGTACGTCCCCAGGACGACGGCCAGGCTGATCCAGAAGAGCGCGCTCATCGGCCCACCTCGATGCCGTGGCGCTCTCGGATTTTTCGGCGTTCCTCGGCTTCCCAGACGCGGTCGGCGGGATCCACCAGCGACGGATCGGGGTTCCACTGCAACGTCGCCAGGTCGCGCGTCCACGTTCCGCACGCCGACTTGAAAAGGTCGTTCAGGATCCGCGTGCTGTGGAAGCAGTCGATGTTCGCCAGCGCCCAGGCGCGTGGCGCGTAGCGATCCGCTTCGCGCACGAATGCCGTCAGATCCTGGGCGAGATGGCCTTCGCGCAGGAAACGACCGGTGGCGTCGTTGAGGAAGACGCGCGAGCCGATCTCGGCGCCTTCGAGCAGCGCGACCGGCGTGTCGGCGAACATCGACTCGACGACGACGACGCACGAGCCCTCGCGCTTCGACAGCACCGCGCTGGCGCGGGCTTGCGTGAACGCCTCGATCACCTGGGCGTGCGTCTGGTTCGAGCGAAGTTCGAAGCGGTCCTGGGCGCCGTACCATGCCGCCTCGGCGCGGATCGTGTCGGCAGTGCGTCCGTCCTGATTTTGCCCGATCAGCAAAATGCGTAGATCGCGCGGCATGTCGCGGAGCGCGCGGAAGAAGGCGTGGTGCCGTTTGAACTTGGCGAAGTTCGCGACCATGAGCAGATCGACGGGGCGTCCCGTTCGCAGCCGCGCCGGCACGTCTTTCGGATTGACCCACGACGACGCGTAGAGCGGCACGACGCGCATCTTCGTTGACACGCCGGGGAGCACGCTCGCATCGCCGGGGTTGCTGATGAGCGTCCAGAATTTTTCGGGCCAGGCGTGGGCGAAGACGAAGTTGATGAGATTGTGGGGATTGCCGCTGGGCGAGACGACGAGGTCGTAGCGGCGCGCCAACTCGTCGCGTTCGCGGGCGCCGAGGAGTTTCACCCACTGGTTCTCGAAGGAGACGTAGAGGACGCCTTTCTCGTCGGGGCCCAGGTACGGTTTGAGAATCGCCGCCTTGGGGAGCTTGCCGTCGGCGAACGAGGGGACGATCTCGGGCCAATCGATTTGGCTCACATCGAGCTGGGCGAGCCGTTCGTGGATGCGTTCTTGCAAGCGCCGCGGATCGGCGGTCATGCGCGCCGCGGCGCAGAGACGCTGGATCGACGCGACGAGCCCGGCAGTATCGCGCGGCGAGCGCAGACGATCGCGGCAGGAATCGATCGTGCCGAGCAAACGCCGCACGGTCGGTTGGTAGCGGAGCCAATCTTCGCATTCGTGCCGGAGACGTTTTAGGAAGCCGGGCACAGCGGCCTCCGCACGAGTTTTGCGAAGAGTTCCTGGTACGCGTCGCTTTGCCGGGCGAAGGTGAACTGCTCGCGGACCTTGGCCCGGCCCGCTTCGCCCCAGGCTCGGCGACGAGATTCATCTCCCAGCAACTGGTTGATCTTCTGCGCGAACAGGCCGCTGTCGCGGTTCGGGACGAGCCATCCGTTACGGCCGTCGTCGATCACTTCGGGGATACCGCCGACTGCGGTCGCCACTGCAGGAATGCCGGCCGCGTACCCCTCGAGCAACACCGTCGGCAGCCCCTCGCGATGCGACGACATGGTGAGCACGTCGAAGTGCGGCAGATATTTGCCGACATCCGCGTGAAAGCCGGCGAGCACGAAGCGTTCTGCCAGGCCGCGCCGGTCGATTTGCTGCTGGAGCGCCGCCTTGAGCGGGCCGTCGCCGAAGAGGACGAAGTTCGCCTGGGGCACTTGAACCGCCGTCTCGACGAGGAGGTCGAAGCCTTTCTCGGGACTGAGTCGGCCAACGGCGCCGACGATCCGCGCGGAGGGATGCGTGAAGAATCGCTGGAGTTTGTCGGCGTAGGCGGGCTCCGCGGGCGCGAACGCCTCGGGACCGACGGCATTGGGCACAACGAGGATGTGCTCCTCAGGCGTGCCGGCGGCGCGGACCTTGTCGGCCTGTGCCTGCGACACGCACACGACCGCATCGGCGCCGCGATGGGCGAAGCGGTCGAGCCACTCGTAGACGCGGACCTTCCACGTCGCCGCGGTCCAGCCGTGCGAAACGACGATCGCGGGGATGCCGGCATTGCGTGCCGCGCGCCAGCCGATCAAGTCGGGCTTGTATCCGCTGCAGGTCACGACGTCGGCGCGCAGCGAACGGAGCAGTCCCTCGACTTCGCGCGTCGCCTTCAGCACGTGCGGGAAGTTGTGCGTGAGGGCGGTCCCTTTGAAGCCGGCGCCGCGAACCTCGGCGAGGAGCGCCTGGCACATGCCGCGTTCGGGGAAGGTGACGAAGATGCTTTCGATGTCGGCAGGCAAGGCGCGGGCGAGGCCGAGCATTTGCCGTTCCGGTCCGCCGAAAAAGGGGGACGCCATCAGATGGACGACGCGCATGGGCTCGCTCCCTTCGCGTGGAAACGCTGGAGGCACGTCTCCCAACTTTGTTCGAGCTTCCGTGCCAGCATCGGCCAATCATACTGACCGATGACGCGTTCGTAACCCTGCTGGGCGAGGCGACGCATTCGCTCGGGTTCCTGCAGACCGTGAACGAGAGCGGCGGCCATGTCGGCTTCTTCCGACTGGACGTAATGTTCGCCGGGAACGAGATCGAGCCCCTCGGCGCCGACGCGGGTCGAGACGACCGGCAATTTGCAGCCGAGCGCCTCGAGAATTTTGAGCCGCGAGCCGCCGCCGATGCGCAAGGGGACCGCCATCAGCGCCGCCTCGGCCAGGAACTTGCGCACATCCGGGACGTCTGCGAACAGTTCCACGCCCGGCGTCTGGGCGATGCGGTTACGCAAACCCTCGGAGGGATTTCGGCCGACGATCCACAGTTTGGCGTCGGGCGTTTGCCGACGGACGTCGGGGAAGATGCGTTCGAGCAGAAGATTGACGGCGTCGAGATTGGGCCGCCAATCGAGCGCCCCCAAAAACAAGAGGGCGCGCGGATCGCGCGTTCCCTTGGCCTGGTCGAAGAAGGCGCGGTCGAATCCGTTGTCGACGACGTCGACCTCCGGTTGCCCGAAATCGTTGCGAATGCGCTCCGCGTCGTCGGCGCTGACGGCGACGACGCGATCCGCCTGGCGAAACGCACGTTCCTCGAACTTCACGAACTTCTGCCATTGGCCCTTGAGATACCAGCGCTGCAGCGGCCGGGCCTCGTTCTCGTAGTAGCGCTGCCAGATGAGGGCGTCGACGTTGTGGGCGATGAGCAACCGCGGCGCCTGGACCCGGCGCTCGAGCGTCGGCAAGTACGCGCTCCACTCGAACTGCCAAAGATCGACCGAATGGATGCGTGCGAAATCGGCGACGGCCTGAGCCATCGCGGGGCTCTGGTGCGAGGCGACCGAATAGGGCTCGCTCGAAAAGAGATTGCCGGCGAGCCGCGCGTAGAAACCCAGGCCCGATTTGCGCGCGACGGGATCGGGAACGAGGATCGGCTCGATGCCGTGATCGCGCAGGAAGGTCGGCGCCTCGCGCATCTCGACGCTGCCCGGGGCGCATCGGCCGATGTACGTGAGTTGATGGCGCTGGGCGAGCGGCAGCAGCAGATTGAGCGTCCGCAGCCGTTTGCCCGAAGTCGCGGGGTAGGAGACGTCGCCGTCAACGATCGCTACGTGCATGGGACGGCTACCCCCAAACCTTCCGCGTACAGATTTTCGTAACGCGCCACCATCCGGCGCACGTCGAAATGCGTCTCGACGCGCCTCCGCCCCGCTTCGCCCAGTCGATGACACAGGCTGTCATCGGCGCCGAGTGCGAGCAGGCTTTGCGCCAGTGCCGAATCGTCGCGCGGCGGCACGAGCAGGCCGTTTACTCCCGACTCGATCACTTCGGGATTGCCGCCGACCGCGGTGGTGAGCACCGGCAACCCGCGCGCCAGCGCTTCGAGCACGGTGAGCGAGATCCCCTCGGAGAACGACGGCAATACGAAGAGCCGCGCCCGCGCCAGGAGCGCCGGCACGTCGTCGACCTGCCCCAGGAAACGAACGTGATCGGCGAGTTTCAAATCCTGCATCTTCTGATGGAGCGATTCCCGGCACGGCCCGTCGCCGGCGATTTCTAGCCGAAAGCCCGGCTGCGCCCGCACGACCTGAGCCACGGCATCGAGCAAGACGCCTAAACCTTTTTCCGGAGCGAGCCGGGCGACGCAAACGGCGGGGCCCGAAAGCTCAGGCCCCTGGAACGGAAAGCGTTCGACGTCGATGCCGTTGCGCAGCACCAGCGTCTTCTTGATCGGCACGCCTTGCCCGATCATCTGCTCGGCACTGTCCTTGCTCACGCAGACGAAGCGATGCGTGAAGCGCGACATCACTCCGACCAGGAACTCTTGCCGACGGCTCATCTGCGGGATCTTGCCGTGATGCTGCGTGTGCAGGTAGCACGGCACGCGCGCGAACTTGGCGGCCGGGCCGCAGTACAGGAGCGGATTGTCGTCGTGCGAATGGACGATCTGCACGTGCTGATCGCGGAAGATGCTGCACAGGCGAAAGACGAGCTTCGGCTTGAGCCCCGTCGGCTGGTCAAGCGTCAGCACCGGCCAACCGAGATCTTCGATCGCGTCGGCGACCGGACCGCGGCCCCCCAGCGCAAGGAACGAAAGTTCGAAACGTTCGCGGTCGGCGTGCCTGGCGAATTCGACCAGCAGCTTCTCCTGCCCGCCGACGTCGAAGCCGAGCGAGACGTGCAACACGCGAATTTTGCGAGAGGAGGCCATCAATAATTCCGAAAGAGCCGAACGACGAGGTAAATGACCGCCAGGAACCCCAGCGCCGAGGCGAACCAGGCCCCGAGCCGAGGGCCCGTCCAGGAGATCTCGCTCCGATCGGGCCAGGTCTTGGCGATCTGACTATACGCCACCGGTAGCCCGAGCACGAGGTAGGTCGGCACGATGTAGCACAGCGACAGCGTCATGAGCCCGACGGCGTAAACGCAGACGGCGCCGAGCAGAAACGGAAAGAGCCGTTCCATCTCCGGATCGAAGAAGACGGGCCGGCTGGGCCAACCGTACCGCGCCAGCCCCCCGATGCCGAAAAAGAAGGCGCCCCAGAAGCATAGCCCGCCAAACGTCCCCAGGTCGGCGAAAGCTTGAATAAATGAGTTGTGGGCGAGGAGATCCCCCTCATTGACGACTCGTTGATCTTTGTCCAGCGGCACGACTTCAGGACCGACGCCGACAAGCGGGCTGCCGATATACCTCGCGAGCCAATCGCTCCACATCTGGATGCGCGTCTGACTGGTACTGGTTTCGAGCGTGTCGGCCGACTGCCGGCTGAGGAACGCGAACGCAAGAATCGGCACGAAGAGGAGGCCGAACGTGACCGCTCCGCGTACGCCGTACAGCGCGACCCCCGCCGCCAGCAGTCCAATGAACAGCGCCAGCTGGCCGCCGCGCGAGAAGGTGAGCACGATGCCGTAGAGCAGCACTGCCAGCGGGATGATCCAGAGATAGCGGACGTCGCCGGCCCGGGAGTTGGTCAGCTGGTAGAGGGTGAGCAGAACCATGACGCCGAGCAGGACGCAGTATTCGTTCGGATCTTGCAAGATGCCGGTGAGTTGCAGACGATGGATCAGTTCGCGGTTGCCGGACGTGTCGATGCGTTCGTCGACGGCCGTCGAGATCGCCTTGGGCCGAACTTCGAGCATATTGTGGTAATGCAGCAAGGCGACGGTCGTGGTGATCAGGGCGAAGCCGATGAGGGCGATGAGGAACCAGCGCATTCGGCCCGGCGTGTTGACGACGCTGATGAGCAGCGCGAAGTAGACGACGACTTTGCCGAATTCGATCGTCTCGTCCCACGCCCGGCCCGCGTCCGAATGGATGAGATGGGACACGCCGACGCTGCCGAGGATGCCCAGGACCATGAGACAGGCCGGATGCCGCAACGGCGAGCCCGGCAACAGCAAGCCGAGGAGCGCGGGGAGGCTGAGGACGAGACACGGAATCATGGTGTAGAGATAGACGGGGACGTCTTGAAACTGCGTGAACAGCTCCGCGGGACGCAGCAGTAGGGCGGCGTTCACCAGGAGGAAGAAGAAAAAGTCCATGCGCCATTATGGCATGTAAATTCGTCGCGGGGGGAATTATCCCCCCGCGAGGGCCGCCACAAAGTGGACTTCGCTCGTCGGGCCGACGCTTTCCGCCAACCCGCGCCGGCTCACCTGCCCATCGACGACGACCGCCAATCCCGGCCTCAGCATGTCGCCCTGAACCAGCCGGGCTGCCAGATCGGGATAGCGCTTGTCCAGGCCGTGCACGAGATCCGCGACAGTGTCGCCGGGGAGTTCCAGGTGTTCGCGTTCTTCCGCGAAACGGCGCAGTGAAGCGGGGATCCAGACGGCGGGCATCGTGAGCTCCTCCGCGATAAGGCGTGGAAATTAGCCACAGAGAGCACCGAGGACACAGAGAAAAAAGGCGGAGTTCCGCGATACCCGCCGAGCATTCTTCATTTCTCCGTGTCCTCTGTGGCTTGCATTTTGATTTCACATACTCACGGCCGAACGTCGAAGCAGACGATTTGCTTCGAATCGCGCAGGTACAACCTCCCCTGCGCCAGCGCCGGCGCCGACCACGTCTTGTCCGTCGTGAACTGGAACTCCGCCCTGGATTTGAACGCCTCGGGGCTCGGCTCCACCAGCACCACCTGCCCAAATTCGCCCAGCACGATCAGGTGCTCTCCCGCCGCGATCAGCGACCCCTTGTCCAGGTTCCCCTTGGTCCAGTTGAGGGGCTTGGCATCGTCGGGTTCTTCGCGGAACTTCATGCAGGCGAATTGCGCGTTGTCGAACCCGTACAGATGGTCCTTCCAGAGGACGCATGTCGAGAAGTGGTTCTGCATCTTTCGGCTCACGTAGACTTTCGAGGCCGTGAAGTTCCCTTCGGCGTGATCGATCTGCACGACCGCGGATCCGTGGGCGTAGCCGGACGAGATGAAGACGTACTTGTTCACGAGAATCGGCGTGGCGCAGTTGGCGTCGTGGTCGGTAGCCCAGGGGAACTCCCAGAGCAGCTTGCCGGTGTCGAGGGCGAGACCGACGAGCCGCCGGGCCATCAAGCAGACGAGCTGCGGCTGACCTGCCAACGTCCCCGCGATGGGCGAACTGTAGGCGGGTGCGTCGTTCAGGACCTTCCAACGCGTCTGGCCAGTGCGTTTGTCGAGGGCGGCGATGCTGTTGTCTCCGCGACCTCCCGGCATGATGTAGACCAGGTCGCCGACGACGAGCGGCGAAAACGCGACGCCCCAGGTCGGCAGCGGCGCATTGAAATCCTTGAGCAGATCGCGCTGCCACAACAGCTTCGGCTCGGACGCGTCGGGAGTCGCCTCCAGGCAGTGCATCCGCCCGCCGCCCCCGACGATGAAAACGAGGTCGCCGTCGACGCACGGCGTGCCGCGCGGGATGTTGTCGTACTGGATATTATAGGAAGCTTCGTAGTCGAAACGCCAGAGTTCCCGGCCATCGGTCTCGCTCAGGCACTGCAATGTCTCACGGTTTTGATGGGTACGATGTTTGCCGAAGACGAAGACTCGGCCCCGCTCGACGGCGACGCTGGCGTAACTGGGCCCGACGTCCTGGCGCCAGAGCACGGGGGGGCCTCCGGCAGGCCAATCGGTCTTGATGGGATGGTGGTAGATGCCGTCGCGCAGGACGCCGCGCCAGCCGGGCCAATCTTTCGATTCCGCCTTAGTGACATTCAGGTTCGCGTTGGCGAGATCGTTGATGCGCTGCGGATCGGAACCGTAGTTGTCCTTGGGATTTTGCATCAAGAAGTAGAGGAACGCGATGCCGCCGACGATGGCGATCCAGAAGAGGCACCAACTCAGCACGCTCCCGCGTCTCTGACGAACGGATTCCATGGCCATACAACGTCTCCTGACGGAAGGAATTGCCCCACTCACATTATAGGCGAGACATTGCCATGACCTCTCCCGGAAGTCGACTTCGCCAGGCCTGGACGCACGCGCCGATCGCGATCCCGGGCGTGTTCAACCCGCTCATCGCGAAGATGGCGCAGGGGCTGGGCTTTCAGGCTGTGTATCTCTCGGGCGGCGCCCTGTCCGCAGGCCTGGGCGTGCCCGACGTCGGCCTGGTGACGCTCAGCGAATTCGTCGACGAAGCCCGGCGCATCACGCAGGCCTGCGATTTGCCGCTCCTGTGCGACGCCGACACCGGGTTCGGCGAGGCGCTGAACGTCGAGCGGACGGTGCGAATGTTCGAGGACGCGGGCGTGGCCGGCATTCATCTGGAGGATCAGCAACTCCCCAAGCGGTGCGGCCATTTATCGGGCAAGAGCCGGGTCGAGGCGGCGGCGAGGGCGGCGAAGATCCGCGCCGCCGTCGCCGCCCGTCGGGATGCGGGGTTCGTGATCATCGCCCGCACCGACGCGCGCGGCGTCACCGGTTTCGACGACGCCGTAGCCCGCGCACGCCTGTACCTGCAAGCTGGCGCCGATGCGATCTTTCCGGAGGCCTTGGAGACGCCGGCGGAGTTCCGCGCGTTCGCCCAGGCGGTCCCGGCGCCGTTGCTCGCCAACAACACCGAGTTCGGCAAGAGTCCGAACCTTGACGTGGCAGGGTTCGCGGAACTCGGTTTTCGGATGGTACTGTTCCCGCTCACCGCGTTCCGCAGCGCGCTGAAAGCCGCCCGCGACACCCTCGCCGACCTCGCCAAACTGGGCCATCAACGCGAGCGCCTGGGCTCAATGCTGACGCGAGGCGAGTTGTACGATTTGCTCGACTACCGCGGTTACGAGGCGCGCGATCGGACGTATTTTGGCTGAGGCATGTATAATGCCGAAAAGGAGATAGGCATGATCGAATCCAGCGAACGCAAACCGCCGGACCTCGATTTCGACGACAGCCCTTGGACGAGCGAGGAACGTCACGCCCTCGCCTGGGACGCGGGCAAGCAGGCGGGTTGGGAGGATATGAATGGCTACGATGAACTTCCGGAGACGTTACTCGACGGTCGGAGTATCCCATGATTGCACGTTTGCACTTCTCAGACCGCATCCTATCCGTCTTTAGACCCACCGCACGCGGCGCCGTGGGACTCGTCGACGATCTGTTAACGCTGTGTCGAGAACACCCTCTAAAACTGAGCTTCAGCGACGGCCAATGCTACGTTACCGCTCAACAATTCGACGAACAAGAAACCATCGCATTTCCGCTCGAAAAATCAGTCGTGCGCGCGATCCTCGCCCGGGTCGCGGCGCTGTGCAACGAGCGCGTTCCGAACTCCGTCACGCCTTATGGAGGCAAAGGCGAGCTTGTGTTGGCTACCGACCCGCCGATGGCTTTTCAGGCATCGTTTACAAACACCTCAGCAGAGCAACGACTAGAACTGACGCCGCTCCGAAGCATGACTTCGACTCGCGCCCATTTTTTGGAAAAGGTGTGGCTCACGTACTTTGTTCGCACTTGATTAGGTGATTCGGAAAGAGCACAGAGCAATGCACGCGCCGACATCGTCTGAACTATTGCAGAACTCAACTGTGCAACTGGCCCTGGAACATGCTTGGAAAGACTCCAATTCTGGAGACCCGGTACTACGTCACGAAGAAGGCGGCTGAATCTACAAATTCATTCACACGGGGGTCATCGAAGTGCGTCGCGCCCAGCCGGGAAATCAGGCTTCGTTGGATTTGAATCGCCCGCCGGTCGTATCGGGGGCAGTTGTCGTCGCGACTTTTCACACGCATCCCAATCCGAGTCGCGAAGGTTGGTCGACCGGCGCCAGCGCCGCGGACACCGTTTCGGCAAATCTGTTCGGCGTCCCATGTATCATCCGAGCGGACGACGGCATCGACACCACTGGCCCTTCGGTTCGCCGCGGCGGATTGACCGGGAGATCAGGTTATCCAGAATAAGAGAACTCACTCGTGCAGGATAAATAGCCATGAGTAGCGAAATTGCGACAGCCTCCCGTGGACCCACGCTAGCAGGCGATCAGGCGTTGACCATTGCCCAGGAAGACGCATCCCGCGCGTACCGAGATTTATCCGCCTACCGCATTGTGATCGCTCTCGAAACCGATGGCTGGCACGTCGACTACGAGTTAAAGGACGCAAGGCACAAAGGGGGCGGCCCAGAATGGCATCAAGATAAGCCGCAACATTCTGCTGGGATAGCTGCTTACGAAGTTCGGCTCGAGGTTTGTTCATCAGTGCGTACTCCTTCATTCTCCGCTTTAGCACTCTTGGCTCCACGCGGTAAGGACGGGGCTTGTTGACGATCAGTCGTCCC
>JBBQPM010000070.1:0-31083 GCA_038217425.1 Gemmatales bacterium | reverse complement strand
ACCCCAGGGCACAGGTATCCGTGGAAACATACCCCGAAGGGGTTGCATCGAGGCGGCCATACGGATGCAACCCCTTCGGGGTAATCCTGTGTGACGCCTTTGTTCCCTGGGTTGCGAGTACGCAACCCAGGGCTTTGAGATTCAACCCCTTCGGGGTAAATGCAAATGATTTCACTCATTGAGTTTACGTTAGAAGATTGAGGAAAAGTAGCACTGTCCAATTAGGCGAGCCGGGTCGCGACAGCGCCTTGAGTACAGCACGTGCGCAACATCTTCCGCGAATTTTGGCCGGTCGTTGCCGCTGCCGACCATTCCTCCTCGTCCGGAGCTAAACGTCTCGGCTCCCCAACGAAATACTACCCGATCTGACTCGGGCCCTGGAGATCGAAAATGAAGACCTTAATCAAAATATTCTCGCTGGCCGCCTTTAGTTGCTTCTCGGGCCAGGCCGTACAGGCCCAGACGACCGACGTTCGCGTCCCGGGAATCCTGGGCGGCGCCGGCAAGACTCAAGTGTGGAAAGTGAACTTCGACGGCGACACCCAACGTTTTCTGAAGGTCAGCAGCAACCATTTCAACCCCACCATCGTCTTGCGCCGCAGCGACGGCACGATTCTCGCCCGCTACCACGGCGTCCGCGGCGGCGCTCCGGCGTCCTGCAAGCTCTTCTCCAGCACCGGCGGCATGGGCTGGGTCACCGTCATCGTCACCGGCGATAGCCACGGCCGATTCAACCTCGATTACTCGGAGCGCCCGGCGCCCGCGGGCACGACGCCCATCAAAATCACCGCCAAGCCGCCGGCGCCCAAGACGCCGAGCAACCGTGCGAAGTTGGACGTCAAGATTGAGTGGACCGCGAAGGTGGACGTCGATCTTTGGGTCTACGAACCGGGCAATCCCAACAAGATCTACTTCGGCCGCCGGAAAGGCGCCGGCGAGTTGACTCCCGACAATACGACCGGGGGAGCGAGTGCCTTCGAAACTTACAAACTGAACGCCGGCCCGGCGGGGACGTACCGAATCGTGGTCAACCTGTTCAGCGATCGCCGCACCCCGCAAGAAGGCCGCGGTACCCCAGTGGACGTCACGCTGCGAATCGAAACCCCGCAACGGCCCTACACGATCCCCCTCCGGCTAACACGCGTGGGAGAATCTTCCGCCGAACGTCCGGTTACGTTGAACTGAGACACGCGAGCAAATGTGAAACATCGAGTTTCCGAGCCGGAAGCGTGAGCGACGATTTCGCAAAGATCGTCGCTCACGCTTCCGGCTCGGTAAGTCAATACAAAGTTTACGGTTGCCTCTGAATCGCCTTGTGAACTTCCCCCTCCAGCGCATCGCCGCGGTAAAGTTCCTTGAGCTGCGTCCAGTATTGCCCCCGCTCCGGCTCCTTCAGCGCCGAAGCTCGCTCCAGAAGCGGTTGCAATCGCTCCAGTCGCTTCGCGCGATTCTCCGGCGACGCCTGCTCGGCCGACATTTTCTTCGCCTTATCCACCCAGTATCGTTCCCCCTCCAGCGGACCGAACACCTGCTCCACGAGCCGACATAGTTGCAGTGCCTCCTGCGGCTTGCCGTCATCAAGCAGCCGTTGCGCCTTGCGCACGAAACGGCCCGCTTCGCTCAAGCGCGGTTCTCGGCCCTCCTCGAGCTGCTTGCGAAAGCGGTCGAGATCGAGACGGTACGGATGGTTGGGAAAACGGCGTTCAAGCGGTCCCAGGTACGCGCTCCAGGCGCGTTCCATGTCGCTCAGGCGATCGCTCGCCATCAGCGCCGACCCCTCGCGAAACAGCGTCTCCTGACTCGCGGGCCAAAACGTCCAGGCGAGAATCCCCAAACATACCGCCAATAAGGCGACCAGCACCGGCAATTGACCCAGCCACGGGCGCGACGTCGGCGCCTCGACGGGGACGTCGCTCTTGCTGCTGCGCCGCGCCGGTTGCACGGTCTGCTGGTCCGCGAGCGTCGGACGCTTCGACCATTCCTCCAAAGCCGGGTCTTCCTTGCCATACTTGGCGCCGATCCGTTCCAGACGTTTACCAACTGCGGTGCAGTCCGCCGGCCGTTCGTCGGGGCTCTTCTCCAGCATCTGACACAGCAGGTCGTTAAAGTCCGCCGGCAGATCGGGCACAAACTTTCGCGGCGCGTCGAACGCACTGTAGCGATGCTTTTGCAACAACTCCGGCACGCTATTGCTCACGAACGGCGGTCGCCCGGCGAGCAATTCGTACAGGACGACGCCGAGCGAATAAATGTCGCTGCGCGGACTCACCGGCTTGCCCGCGGCCTGTTCGGGCGAGAGATAATCCGCGGTGCCGACGACGCCCCCCGTCGCGGTGAGCTGCGTGGCTGCGAAAAGCTTGGCGATGCCGAAATCGGTGAGTTTGACCGAGCCGTCCTCGGCCAGGAGCAAATTGCTCGGCTTCAGATCGCGGTGGATGATGCCGCGCTCGTGCACGTGCCGCAGCGCCCGGCACATTTGCCAACCGATGTGCAGCACCTCTTCCCAGGGGAGCCGTTTGCGTTTGCGGAGCACGTCGAAGAGGCTGGCGCCCTCAAGGTACTCCATAGCATAATAAAAGGAGCCGAGTTCTTGGCCCGACTCGAATAGGCGCACGATGTGCGGGTGATCGAGCTGGCGGAGGCTTTCGATTTCGCGCTGGAAGCGATCGAGAAAACCGGGGTCGTCGGCGTGATGGCCGGAAAGCACTTTGAGGGCGACGTGTCGGCCGGTCCCCTCCTCCCGCGCGAGATAGACTCGGCCCATGCCGCCTCGGCCCAATTCCCGCATCAGGATCCATTTGCCCAGTCGGTCGCCTTGCATGTCTTCATTCTTCCCGATCTTTTCGGGAAACGCCAGGAGAAACCCGATGTCCCCGCCCGAATACAACGTCACTGGCCTTGATTATCAAGAACGCAGCCATCTGACCTACGCCGGCAAGATCATCGATTTTCATAGCCACGTCATGCTCACCCGGCCCGGCGATTCTCCGCATGGCCCCCCCGCCGGCGAAGGGCCCGGCGCCAGCGTCCGTCAAGCGGAAGTCATGCTCGACGTCGGCCGTGAGTTCGGCGTCGTTCACACCGTCACCATGTGTTTGCCGCAAGACATCCCCGAGCTGCGCGACCGATTCGGCGCCGCGATCTCCTTCAACGGCATGATTCAGAAGAAAACCAAGGACGAGCCCGACGACGCCGCGTATCGGCTGCTCGATCAGTTCCTGGAGCAAGGCGTGAAGATGATCAAGTTCTGGTCGGCGCCGCGCGGCCGTGAACGGGGACTGTTCGTCGACGCCCCCTGGCGCATCGAGTCCGCCAAACGCGCCCGCGCCGCCGGCGTCCGCATCGTCATGGTCCACGTCGGCGATCCCGACGTCTGGTTTCAGACCGCCTACGCCGACACCCATAAATTCGGCACCAAGGTCCAACAATACGTCGGCTTGCGGCTCCTTATGGAAATGTTCCCCGACATGACCTTCGTCGGCGCCCATCTCGGCGGCGACTGCGAACATCCCGAGCATCTTGAAGAACTGTTCGAGCGGTATCCCAACTACGTCATCGACACCAGCGCCACGAAATGGGTGGTCCGCGAAGTGTCGCCCCGCCGCGAGGCGATTCGCAATCTGGTGCTGCGCTACCCCGATCGCTTTCTCTTCGGCACCGACCTGGTGACGCGCCACCATCTCGAGCGCGAGCACTACGTGAGCCGATACTGGTGTCAGCGGACGCTATGGGAAAGCGCCTGGAGCGGCCCGAGCCCGATCGCCGACCCGGACTTTCTTGCGCCGGGGCAGCCGCTCCTCGCGGGGCTCGAATTGCCGCCGGAGGTGTTGGCGAAGGTTTACTGGGAAAATGCGCAGAAGCTGCTGGCATGAAACGCGAAAGCCCAGGGATGGCTATCCCTGGGCAAGCGCCGAACGATTCACATTCTTCCGCGATCTACGACTGCGACAATTGGATACCGATGCCGAGCGCTTCCCCAGGGATAGCCATCCCTGGGCTTTCGCGATCATTATGCCTTCGCCGGCGTCTTCGCCACCGGCGCCTCCTGGTCGATGCCTTCGCCAAAGAGCAGGAGCAGCGGGCTGGCGATGTAGATCGAGCTGTACGTGCCGACCAACACGCCGACGACCATCACGAAGGCGAACAGATGCACGCCCGGGCCGCCCCAGATGTAGAGAACCACGACCACCAGCCAGGCGGTTAAGGACGCCAGCACCGTTCGACTCAACGTCTGATTGATGCTGTCGTTGATCATCTTGGCTGTCAGAATTGGGTTCTTGCCGCGGACTTCGCGGATACGGTCGAAGACGACGATGGTGTCGTTGACGGAGAAGCCCACCAGGGTGAGCAACGCTGCCACCGCTGGGAGGTTGATCTTGAAATCCTCCAGCCCCAGCATGTTGCCGAACCAGGTGCCGTGGAAGTAGTGGCACAAAGCGACGGCGCCGAGCGTGAAGAACAAGTCGTGTATCAGGCAAAGGACCGCGGCCAAACCGAACGTCCAGTTGCCGAACCGGAACCACAGGTACAAGAGAATCGCGCCCCAACTGGCGAGAACCGCCCACAGCGCCCGTTCGCGCGTCTCGTTGGCGAGCTGGCTATCGAACTTCTCCAGACGGAACGGCTGCGGCCGCGAGAACTCCGCTTCCGTCGCCTTGAGCGCCTGCTTGATCGCCTCCTGCACGCTCGCGGAAAGCTCCGTGTCGAAACTCAGACGCATGCTGTGGAAACTGCGATCTTCCCGGCTTTCGCCTTCGCCGGCGACGTCAAACACAGGCAGCTTCTTACGGTCGGACTCCTTGAGTTCTTCCTGCAGATGTCGCGTGAACAAGGTCTTGAACAGGCCGACGGAACCGTACGCCTTGAAACTCTTCTCGCCGGGCTTGGACGACTCCTTCTGCAGCTCGTCGTAGGTCTTTAGCTTGCCGCCGGCATCCGGCTCGCGCTGGAAGAAGATCCGCGTCTCCTTGCCCTGCGTGTCGATCGCCATCGACTGCACGCGGCCGATCTCCAGCCGCGACTTGACCTCGGCAGCGTCGTGTGCGAGTAGACGCTGCAGCGACACTTGCACCAGACGCGGCTCCCGTTCGGAGGTGCGAATGGTGAAGCGTTGGCTCTTGCCGCCGGTCTGGACCGCGTCGGTGCTGAGGAAAATCTGCTCGATGGCGACGTCCGGAAGATCCTGAACGCGCTTCTTGGCCAGCTCCTTGGTCTTCGGCGCCGAATCCGGGCTGAAGAGAATGGTGACCGGCTCGGTCGTCCCCTTGTAGAGAACTTTGACGAGCGTCCCTTCCTTCGGGTCGGCCTTGACGATCTCGGCGTCCCCCTGAATGGCGAGGCGTTCCTTGTTGTCGATCAGCTTTTTCAGCCCCTGGAAATCGGTGGCGTCTTCCTCGTTGAGCACGGCGCCGAATGCGGTGCCGCCCACGAAGTCGATGTCCAAATCGTTGGGGAGACGGGCCACGAAGAGCACGATGCCCAGGATCGCAATGATCAGCGTGAAGGCGAACATGCCTCGGCGGATCGACATGAAGTCGATGTTGGGACGGGCGAAGAGCCGCATCATGTTGAGCTTGGTGAGCCAGCCTTTGGCTTGCCAGTAGTCGAAGAGGACGCGGGTCATGTACAGCGAGGTGAACAAGCTGATGACCAGGCCGACGGTGAGACTGACGCCGAAGCCTTTGAGCTGATCGTTGCCGACGATGTAGAGGACGATGGCGGTGAAGATCGAACTCAAGTGGGTATCGATAATTGTCGGTATGGCCCGGTCGTAACCGTTGCGGATGGCGAGCGAGAGCGAGGCGCCACGCTCTCTTTCTTCGCGAAGACGTTCGTAGATAAGGACGTTGGCGTCGACCGCCATGCCGAGCATGAGGACGAGCCCGGCGAGCCCCGGCAGCGTGAAGGTCGCCTGCACCGCGGTCATGAAACCGACGGTGAGGATGAGGTTGGCAAAGAGGGCGATGCTGGCGACGAGCCCGGCGAAGCGGTAGTAGACGATCATGAACAGGACGACCGCGCCGAACGCGGCGATGACCGCGACCACGCCGGAGAAGACCGTGTCGGCGCCCAGCGTCGCTCCCATGGTGTTTTCCGAAACCGGGTCGGACTTGAGCGTCGCGGGCAGACGCCCGGATCGGAGCACGTTGACCAGGTCCTCGACTTCTCGGCGCGTGAAATTGCCGGTGATTTGTCCGCGGGCGCCGATGACCGAGTTGATGGTCGGCGCCGAGACGACCATTTCGTCGAGGATGATCGCCAAGTGCCGTTTGAGGTTGGTATTGGCGCCGCTGGAATCGGGCTGGTTCTGACGGGTGATGTTCGTGAACAGTTCCGCGCCCCGATTGTTGAACGAGAACTCGACGGCCGGGTTGATATCCATCGACACGGCGGAGTTTTCGATGAGATCGCCGCCGATCTTTTGTTCCCTACCGTTGATGATCTCGGGCTTGCGCGTCAGGATGAAGAAGTCGTACTTCTTCTCATCGCGCTCTTCCTTGCTCATGAGGCGATTCTCGGTCCGCCGGGCGTAGAAGAGCGCGCCTTGCAACCGCTTGTTCTTCGAATCGGCACTCGATTCCGGCAGCTCGACCGGAATCTCCAGACGCGTGGTCAGGTAGTTGTACCCCGCGTTGAACTGCGGATTGTCCTTGTTGATGTTATCCAGGTAGAGACTGCGGCGTTCCTGCGGTCCCAACTCCACCCACGCGTACTGCAAGTTCGCCTTGTAGTCAGCGTGGAGCTTGACGGAGTAGGTCTTGGCGATCGGTTCCTTCCCTTCCTGCGTCGCCTCTTCCGTCTTGACCGGCGGCGCCTCGCCGATCTCGCGCCGCTTCTTCAGCATCTCGATCAATGCGTTGTCCTTCGACGTCAGATATTCCTTCTGATCCTTGATCGCTTCGGAATCGTCTGCACTATTCGCGAGGATACGGAACTCCAGGCTGCCGACGCGCTTCACCATCTCTTTGATGCGCTCGACGTCTTCGCTCGAGAGAAAGCGGAAGCGATCGGACGATTTCACGATCGCCATGATCTTGCCGTTGAGTTCCGTGAGCGACGGGCCGTAGTTTTCCTTCATGAAGTTGTAGACGACTTCGGTCTTCGGAGCGTCCTTGATGAGCGGAGTTTGTTTCCCCACGAGATTCTCGACGATGGTGAGCGCGGCCTGCCCGGGGATCGAGCCCTTGGACTGCACGAGCGTGATCATCTGTTCGAAATTGTCAGGGAGCACGCGCATGAGCGCGTCGTGACTGAGCGACAGCTGCAGATCCTTCCAGTCGGGATTATTCTCGATCTTGAGAACCAACTCTTCCCAGGCGCGGCGTTTGACCCAGGCTTCGAGCAGCTTCTTTTGCTGCGTTTTGTCCTGTTCGAGAATGGACGGAAAGGCGAAGTCGACGAATTTCCGGAGTCGCTGCGGATCCTTGGAGAGTTCGGTGAACTTCACCTGCAGGTCAGCAATTTTCTTTTCCGCCTCTTCAAGGTCCTTGAGTATTTGCTTCTTCTTGTCCTCGGACGCATTCTCGGGCCGGGCGAGCGCCGCGTCCGCATCGAACTTGACGGCGTCGCGGCGCAGGTCGAAGTCGAGCGCGTTGGGGAAATCCTGAGCGGCCTGCAACTTGAGCCGATACCAGGCGCGTTCGGTCGCGCCCTCGACGGAGGCGACCACGACCGGCAGCACAGCGCCGCGGGAGACGAATTTATTCGCCTCGGAGGCGCTTTCGTTGTATTTCTTGTACGCTTCCTGAATCTCGGCGGCGAAGGCCGTCTCGCTCGAAACCTTCGTCCCCTTTTTCGGCTCGAGCGCCTTGAGAATCTTCTCGACGTCGGCACGCTTGTGTTGAGGAAACGCGCCGTCGATCTTCAGACGCGCCAGCGCTTCGTCGTTGAGCAAAAAGCCGGCCTGGCTGGAATCGTACTTGAACAGCTTGTCCTGCCAGATCGACCACGAGGCGATGTTTTGAATGGCATCGCCCAATTCGGGGAATTTGCCGCGCTCGACTTCGATCTTGGCGTCGGGATCGCGCTCGAAGTAGACTTTGAGGTCCTTGTCTTCACGAAGTTCCTTGAGCAGATCGTTCCAGGCCAGGACCGACTGGCGCATGCGGTAGGGTCCGCCGGTGGGGAGGATGATCTCGATGCGGCCTTCGGTGCCGGCGGGTCGGATCACGATGTTGAAAAGATCGTTCGGATCGATGCGCTTCTTGAGCGCCTCGGCGAGCTTGAGGATGGTCGTCTGCGGATCGGTGTCGGCCTTGCCGGCGCTCCCCTTCTTGAGGTCGATTTCGTAGACGAGGATTGTGCCGCCCGCGAGATCGGGGCCGAGCTTGAACCCGCCCGATTCGCCGTTCTGGTACTTGACCAGCGAGTTGATGGTGACCCAGAGGGCGAGCAAACAGGGCACGATGCAAACGAGAAACTTCCAGAAGAAGGATTTCATGGCTACCTGGCAACCTTCAAAAAGGAACGGAGAATCGAAACCTTCGTGATTGCGATCCTCAGCGATCGAGATTCAGTCGTTTATGGTAACGGACGCCCCGCGGTTATTTCTTCGCTCCGAATTCGACAATCCCTTCCGAGCTCGTCTCGGATTTGGACGGACGAATCTGGGCGATGGCCTGACGCTGGACGCGCATCTTCGCGTCGCCTTCGAGTTTGAGCGTGATGTCTTCGTCCCCCTCGCGCAGGGTGTGAACGATGCCGATGATGCCGCTGGCGAGGACGACTTCGTCATTTTTCTTGAGTTTCGCGAAGAGATCCTCGCGCTGCTTGCGATCGCGGCGCTGCGCCGGCAGCGCGATCAGGAAGTAAAAGAGGGCGAAGACCGCCATCATGATCAGCGGCAGGCCCATCCCGCCCAGGGCGCTTTTGTCCTGGGGGTCGTCGGCGGCAAATAGGATCAAGGCGAGCATGTACGGATCGTCCTTAACCGGCGGCGCGAGGCGCCGAGGGGCATTTGGGGAAAGGGGACATTGTAAAGTCTGTTCAGGTTACGGGCAAGGGCGAGTCCGGAAAGCACTCCGAGCCGAAGGCGTCCGCGACGGTTTTCGCGAAGTTCGTCGCGGACGCTTTCGGCTCGAAACTTTCCTAGCGTGAAATCTCGGCGATGAGTTGCCGGGCGACCTTGTACGCGGCGCGGATCGTCGTCGCGCGCGATTCCAGTTGACCTTCGCTGAAAATCTTCCCGGGCTCGCTTTCGGGAAGCCCCGCGAGCGACAGCGTCAGCGGCAACAGTCCCATGAACTCCTTGACGCGCTGTTGTTTTAGTTCCGGCGATTCGCTGCTCATTAGTTGTCCCCCTTGAACCCGTCGTAAAAGCGCGTTTTCTCCAGGCGGTATCCGACGAAGTAGTCCAGATCGCGCCGCCCCTGGGGCGATTTTTCGCTGGGGGGAATGGGCGAGAAATACATCAGCGACGACGCCGAGCCCACCCAACGCACGTGTTTCAGCGTTTCTTTTTTGGGATACAAGGCCATCGCCCGGCCGCGCGTGCCGACCTGGACTTTATTCGCCACGGCGCTGGCGCGCGATTCGACGACGCTGCCCGAGGTCACGCAGATGCCGTCCATGTCGCGCGGATCGATCAGGCCGACCGTCTTGGGATTGCCGTCGGTAAAGATCGGCTCGAAGCTTATCTCGTCTATCGTCTTGGGGAGCACCCCCTGAAAAGCGGCGAAGTACACAAGGTCGACGCCGAGCGGCGGCGGGGAGTGAAGCGTCAACTTGATGCTGTCCGGAACGTTCACCGACTTGAGCGGCGGGATCGGATATTTGTCCCGATATTCCTTCGGGTCCAGATACTCGTTTTCCATCCCTAAATTCTTGTAGACCGTCGGGTCGACTTCGCCGACGTCGAAGCGGGGCTGCGGCACGTTGGCCAGTTTGTCGAGCAACTTCGCCAACTTGGGGCAGGCCAACTTGTAGCTGACCGCCGGGTTCTTGTTCCCTGCCGCAATCTGTTCGTCCAGGTACTTCACTACGTAAAGATCCGCCAGGCGGTGGAGCCGTTCTTTCTCGCGCAGAAATCGGCCCTCCAGCAGCATCATCTCGACGAGATATTGCTTGCGATCCTTCGCGTACTTGCGCACCTCGGCCTCTTTGGAGGTCGGCCCGCGCGCACTCTCGCCCCCTCCCGGCTTGCGAACCGTCTTGAGGTACGACGTCCATTCGTCCTTGCGGTTCCAGTCGGTGAGCTGGGCTTCGTGTTTCTGCATGTTCTCCTGATATTCGGTGAGAATCGGCTCGATCCGCTTGCTGGCCGACTCTTCATCGACGGCGAACCACATGTTATCGACGAGCTGCGCCTTGCTGACCAGGACGCTGCGGTAAATGTCCGCGGGCGTGACGGTACCGCAGCCCGTCAGGGAGAAAAGAAATGGGAGTAACCATACGCGTTTCATGAGAGAAGTCTCAGCGAGAGCCCAGGGATAGCCATCCCTGGGGAAGCGCCCGAAGCCCGTGTTTCAATTCGCATTCGCCAAAAATGACGTCGCCGGCGCCTCCCCAGGGACGCCGTCCCTGGGCTTTCTAATCTTATTCGATGAACTCACTGTTTGTCCAGGCGCTGCTTCGCCTCCTTGGCACGCGCGGAATCGGGATAGTCCGCGAGCAATTTCCTGAGCAGCATTTCCATCGGCTCGCGCTGACCGAGCTGCGCGTGGATCTGGGAGGCGTCCCACAGCGCCGTCGCCGCCAGGTCGGGGACGTTGTACTGCGTCGTCAGCACGTACGCGGCCACCGCCTCGGGCGCCTTCTTTTGCTCCTGCCGACATTTGCCGATCTGGTACTGCGCCTTGGCCGCGATCTCCGTCGGCGTGCGCGCCGTCACCTGCTGGTACAGCGCGATGGCCGGGTCGTAATTCTTCTGCTGCTGCAAGATCCACGCCTGGCCGTAACGCGCCTCGTCGACCCACGGGCTGCCGGGATACTTGGTCAGGACGCGGTCGAACATCCCTTTACTTTCTTCGAGCCGGCCCATCTCCAGCAGCGCCTGCCCGCCGCGGAGCACCGCGCGATCGCTGAGGTTCGGCACGGTCTTGTAGACGTCCTGCTCGCGGAAGAGCGTGAATCGCTTGAGCGCCTCGGCGTACTCTTTTTTGCTCATGTGGACTTCGCCCAGGCCGTACTGCGCCCAGGCGAGATGGGGGCTCTTGGGATTGCGCAGGATCGCCTCGAACTGAGCGGCCGCGCCCTTGAAGTTCCCCTTCTGGGCATGCAGATTCCCCAGACGCAGGCGGACCTTCTCGGTCATGTCGGGCCCCGGCTCCTTGTCGAGGATGTCGGCGAGGAGCGGTTGCACCGCGTCCCAATTGCGGCGCTGTGCGAGCAGTTCCGCCAACTCGTAACGGGCATCGACGGCGATGAGCGTGTCGCCGAAGGCGTCGATCAGCTTGCCGTAGATCTCGGCGACGCGTTTCTCGCTGGGAAGTTCAGGGAGCCTGTCAAGCGGAACTTCGGGCGGACCGAACTTGGCGCCGATGGGCCCCAGCGCCTTCTTCGCTTCGAGACTCGCTTGCGACTGGACCTGGCGAAGTTCGCGCTCGAGCAGTTGGCGAGCGCCCCAGGCCGCCTCGTACATCATGCGGGCGCGAAGGTCGGGGTTGCCGTCCTCGCTGGCGGTCGCCGACTTGATCAGAAAGTCATTCGCTTCGGTGATCTTGCGTTCGCCCAGGAAAATTGCTGCCCTGGCGTGCTCCTGGTCGTCCTTCTTGGAGCTGCCGGCGAGTTTCTGCGCCTGTTCGAAAAATTGGTTGGCCTCGTCGCGCGAACACTGGCCGGCCCGCAGCGTCGCTTCGAGGGCCTCGGGGAGCTTGGGCCAAAGCTTGCGGACGTTATCGAAAAGGAACAGAGCTGCGCTCGGGTTGCCGGCCTCACGCAGCGCTAATCCATGATTGAGCCGCAGCAGCGCGACGAGTTTGTCGTCGGCGGGCAATTTGGGCTCGATGCGAGCGCGGGCCTTGAGGAGAACCTCGGCCGCCTCCTTCGCGCGATTCTGCGCCCGCAACGTGGTGGCGAAGAGAATCGTCGCCAACGGAGCCGAGGGGCTGTTGACGAACGGCTCCTGCGTGAACTTCGAAAACTCCGCCATCGCCTGATTGACGTCGCCCTGAAGCTGCAAGACCTTGCCGCGCTCGAGCATGGCCACGGGGCGCAGCGGAAATTCGATCGGCGTTTCCTTGAGAATGCGTTCGTAGGCGGCGCGGGCGCTGGCGAGCGCCTTCTGCTTCGCCGGCGGCTGCGCGAGCAGCCCGGCCATGCGCTGCTGGCACAGCCCGTACTTCGCCAGCGCCTCGTACGTATCGGGGTTCTTGCCGTTGCCGGCGACGAAACCTTCCAGAAGTTCCGATGCGGACTTGAGCTGCTCCTCGAGTTTGCCGGCCGCGAGCGCGTCGTCGGCGATCGCGTCGGGCGTGAGCCGAAGGATGCAGTCGGCGAGAATGTGCGAGGCGTTGCTGAGGTCGCCGATACGTTCCGCGAGCGGCAAGTCGGCGAGCACCTTCTGCGCCTCTTCGAGTTTGCCTTGATGATACAGCGTGAGCCCCAGGCTGTAACGGGCGACGGCGAGCTTGGGATGTTCGGTGAAACGCTGGATCAGCGTGCGCAGGCGCTTGCTCGCCTCGTCGGCATGCCCCTTCGGATCCTTGGCCGCGCGGACGTAGGCGTTCTCGGCGTAGGTGAAAAGGACGTCCCCCAGGTACAGGCTGCGCGGGTAGCGTTCCTGAAAGCGCTGGGCGGCGGCGTCGGATTCGTCGAGTTTGCCGGCGAGCGCAAGCGCCTGCACGAGACGCGGGCCGACTTCTTCGGTTCGCTCGCCCAGGTTCCCCGCCGTGAGAAGTTGTTGGTAGAGCTTCGCCGCCGCCTCGGCCGAGATCGTCGCCAGCTCGGGATACCGGGCTTGTTGCAGCACGACGTCGGCGATTTCGAGCGTGATCTCGTCGGTACGTAATTTGTCATTCTTGACCAGCGTGCGGGCGGCGTCGAGATGCTTGAGCGCCTGCTGCAGGACGGCCTGTTGCTCCGGCGCGGTCTTGCCCGCGGGGGCGCTGCCGAAGTATGCCTTGCCGAGCCAGTACGAGACGCCTTCGCCCAGCTTCGCCTCCCTGGGCAGAAGCGCGGTGAGCGTCTTGATCGCTTCAGGGAATTCCTTGAGATGGACCATGCAGATGCCGACGCGCAGCTCCGCCTCGTCGCGCTCGGGGACGTCGAGCTTGGCAACGTCGGCGAATCGCTGCTTGGCTTCGCCGATGCGGTTGGCCTCGAACAGCAGCAAACCAAGCTGGAACGCGGCCCGCGTCAGATACGCCGGCGTCGGGCTTTTGACGACGTTCTCGAGTTGCAGGCGGATGACCGGATCGTTCTGGAACAACTGCGGCTGCTTCAGCTGATTCACGGCAGCGAGCTTCTGCGACTGGAAATCGCGTAGGCTTCCTTCGTAATGCAGGAGCGCCTCGGGGCGTTCGTCGCTCAGGTGATGCGTGCGGGCCAGGAGGTAACGCGCGTGCGGCCCGAAGCCGGGCTGATTGTACGGCGTCAGCCCCGTGAGCGCCCGCTGCGCCGCGGCGACGTTCCCCACACGCAGGTACGCGTCGCCGGCGTAGTAGAGCGCGAGGGGACGGTATTTCGACGCGGCGTTCAGACGCTTCAGCAGCGGCTCCAGCGCGTCGAGCGTGAGCTGCGCCTTGTCCTGCCGTAAGAGAAGTTCCGCATCGTCGCAGAGGACGCGGACTTTCAGGTCGTCAAGGTTCGCAAGTTGGTCCGGTTCGGTCCGCTGCAGGAAGATGGCGGCAGCTTGCAGATGTTTGTCGGCCGACTCGAAGCGCGCCTTGGGATTTTGCCCGGCGGCGAGTTCGGCGACCAGCTGGAGGCGCTCGATGCGGTACAGGGCGTAGTACGCGCGAAAGCCGAGAACCGGATCTTCCGCAGGAAAGGCTTTGAGGAGTTCGCCCGCTTCTTTGAGGTTCTTTTCGGGCCCCTCGATGAGGAGGTCGGCGAGGGCGAGTTTGACGGAGAAGGTTTCTTTGCCGCGCGGGTATTTTTGCAGGTATTCGCGGAACTTGGCCGCCGCCGGGCCGTACTGCTTCTGGGCCAGCGTCTGCTGGGCGGCAAGCCAGTGCTGCGTCGCCTGTTGATCCAGCGGCGGCTGAGCGTGGAGGGCCGCGGCGAAGAGAAACGAAACGAGGAGACCGGATCGATAGGTCATGGCAGGTTCATCCTTGCAGAGCTTGGCGGAGGCGGGCAAAAATAAAGTCTTCAAGATTAGCCACAGAGGGCGCCGAGGACACGGAGAAATAAAGCAGATGTTCGCGACCGTCGCTCAAAACGCTTATTTCTCTGTGTCCTCGGTGCTCTCTGTGGCTCGACTTTTTTTGACGACTTTATTCCTGTCCGCACCCTTGGCGGAGGCGAGCGGAACTCTCTGAGTTCCTTTGTGCCAGAAAGACTGGGACGCGTCAACGAGATTCGCAGGTTCCTTGCTCACGCTTTGGGCTCGGTAAGCAGCGTCTCGCGCAGCTCGCCCGCCAGGAACACGGAACCCGTCGCCAAAATCAGGTCGTCCGCGTGCGCCCACGCGCGGGCCTCGCGCAGCGCCTCCGCGGACGTCGACGTCAGGATCGCCTTCGCCTGCAACGCCGGCCCGGCCAACTCAAGGATCTGCTCCGGCGGCAGCGAACGCGGGCTGTTCGTGAATCGCGTCAGGATCACGCGTCCGAAGTGCGGCTCGAACACCTTCAGCATCCCGGCCAGATCTTTGTCCTTGCTCCCCGCGAAGATCAGCACGCGCCGCTTGACCTGCGGAAACGACGTCTGCAGCGCCTGCATGAGCGCCACGGCGGAGGCGACGTTGTGAGCGCAATCGAGCACCACGTACGGCCGGCGCCGCAGCAATTCCAGTCGTGCGGGCCATGCGACGCTCCCCAGTCCCGCTTCGATCGCGCGCGGCGGAATCGGCACGCCAAGGTCGCGCAGCGTCTCGATGGTCGCCAACGTGACCGCGGCATTGGCGGCCTGATGTTCGCCGATCAGCGTCAGGTCGACGGTGCGTCCCGGGCGCTTCCAGGTCGTCACTTTCACCCGGCCCTGCTTCTCGTGCGCGCGTTCGAGCAAGGCGGGCGTGTGCGCGAAATGAAAGTCGCGCTGCAATTGCCGAAGCGGGGCATGACGCTCCCGCGCGATTTGCTCAATCACGACGCGGGCTTCGGGTTCGAGGACGCCGCTGATGACGGGGCGGCCGGGCTTGATAATACCGGCCTTTTCGCGGGCGATCAGACTGAGCGTATTGCCCAGCATCTGCGTGTGGTCGAGGCTAATCGACGTGATGATCGACGCCACGGGCCTGCAGACGTTCGTCGAATCGAGCCGGCCGCCCAGTCCGACTTCGAGCACGGCCCACTCCGCGCGCCGGCGCCTGAAGTGCAAAAGGCCCACGAGCGTCGCGATCTCGAAGAACGTCAGCTCCGCATGGTCGCAGACGCGCTGGATCTCGGCGAGGCGGTCCGTTAATTCGACGCGCGCAATCGGTTCGCGGTCGACCTGGATGCGCTCGGAGACGTCGACCAGGTGCGGCGACGTGAACAGGCCGACGCGGTAGCCCGCGTGCCGAAGGATGCTGGCGAGCATGGCCGCGGTGGAGCCTTTGCCCTTGGTGCCGGCGACGTGCAAAATACGAAGTTTATCTTGAGGCCGACCGAGCCGATCGAGTGCGGTCCGCATGCGGTCGAGTTTGAAATCGCCCTGCCCCGGCGTCTTGACTTCGAAATTGACTCGACCGAGCCAAAACTCCAGCGCCTCTTCGTACGTCATCCGTGAGTCTCGGGTGGGGCTAAGGCTCTAAGAAATTAGCCACAGAGAGCGCAGAGGACACAGAGAACGCAAAAATGCAGGAACGATTTTTCTCTGTGCCCTCTGCGTCCTCTGTGGCTGGATTTGTTTTTCTCATCGACAACTGTAAGGGGTCATTTGCCGCCCAGGCAGTGGAGCTTGCCGTCGTTCGTGCCGATCACCAGACGTCCCTCGGCGACCGCGGGAGACGAAAGAATCGCGTCGCCCAGGGGGATCGACTGCACGAGTTTGCCCGTGGCGAGTTCGAGCACGTAGAGCGAGCCGTCGCCGGAGCCGACGTAGACGCGGCTACCCACCACGACGGGGGAGCTGTCGACCTTCCCCTTCGTCTTGTAGCTCCAGAGTTCCTTGCCTTTGGTGCGACTCAGGGCGTGCACGTAGCGGTTTCGGCAACCGATGACGACGATTTCGTCGGTGACGGCGGCGGACGAATAGAACGCCTGGGCG
Organism: Gemmatales bacterium; assembly: GCA_038217425.1. Taxonomy (GTDB): domain Bacteria; phylum Planctomycetota; class Planctomycetia; order Gemmatales; family Gemmataceae; genus JAIEPT01. Next base: position 14,796 of record JBBQPM010000070.1, on the reverse strand, counting down.
TTGTCCGGCTGCCAGCGCCAGTCGATCTCTTTCTTCTTGAGATCGACGGCCAGGACTTCGTCGGCCATGGTTCCGACGTAGAGTTTGTCGCCGACGACGGCGACGGACGAGCCCGATTGGCCGTCGAGGCCGACCTTGGCGGTCGACTTTCCGGTCTTGAGATCGATGACGTGCAGGTCGCTGTCGCAGCCAGCGATGAACGTCGCATTCCCGGCGATCACGGGCGAGCCGTAGACGGGCCCCTGCGTCTTGAATTTCCAGAGGAGCTTGCCGTCGGTCTGGTTGAGCAGGTAGAGGGTCGAGTCGTGGGAGGCGAAGAGGACGGCGTCGTCGGTGAAGTTGGCGCCGCCGGAAATCTCGGCGCCGGTCTCGAGGGTCCACTTCTTCTGCCCGGTGGCGGCATCGACGCAGTGGAAGACGCCGTCGGTATCGCCGCAGAAGACGAGCCCGTTCTTGACGCTGGGCGCCGACTTGAACGCCTCGGCCTTGTACTTCCACTTCTCTTTGCCGGTGAGGAGATCGAGGGCGTAGAGATGTCCGTCGAAGCAGCCGACGTAGACGGTTTTGCCGTCGATGGCGGCGGTGCTTTCGAAGGGTTGCGGATTTTCGAAGGTCCAGAGAATTTGGAGTTTATCCGGCAGCGGGCCGGGAGCGATGCCGGTCTGCAGGGCGTTGCCGCGAAACATGGGCCACTGGGCGTGCAGCGTCGTGGCGAAGAGCAGGCCGACGGCGAATGCAGTAAGGCGTGTGAACATCGCGAACCCCCTTAGGCGAGCGGGGGACGTTAGTCCCCCGGTACGTCACTTTCAATCCAAGAGGACGTCCCGCCGCATTTTCATCTTTGCACGTTCATCTTTGAACGCGAGTCACGTACCGGGGGACTTACGTCCCCCGCTCGCCTTTTCATCTTTGCATGCGAGTCACGTACCGGGGGACTTACGTCCCCCGCTCGCCGAGCGACTTCTTCACTTCCACCGTCTTCGCGACGTAACCCGGCGACGCGTTGAAGCTCGTGACCAGGCTGGCGTCGGCGGTCTTGAAGATGCGGACTTCACCATTATAGCTGCCGCCCGCCACCAGCGAACCATCGGCGCTGAGGGCTACGCACAAGACGAAGTCGGTGAACCCCGTCATCGACTTGAGCGCCGTGCCGGCCACGGGGTCGAAGGTCTTGACGGTCATGTCGGCGCTCGCCGTCGCGATGATCGGCGCCTTGAGGGCGGCGACCACGCGGAAGATCTGCTTGCTGTGGCCGCCGATCGTCTTCACCTGCTTGCCGCCCGAGACCGCCCACACGCGGACGTTGGTGTCGTCGCCCACCGAGATGCCGTTCTTGCCATCGGGCGAGAAGACGACCGCCTGCACGGGATTCTGATGATCCGGGAAGGTCAGCAGCGATTCCTTGGCCGACAGATCCCAGACCTTGGCGGTCTTGTCGCGGCTGGCGCTGGCGATGTACTTGCCGTCGGGCGAGAAGGCCAGGCCGAAGATCCAGTCGGCGTGGTTTTCGATGCCGTGCTCGAGCTTCCAGGTGGCGGTATCCCAGACGCGGAGGATGCGATCGGTGCCGCCGGCCGCGAGTTTCTTGCCGTCGCTGCTGAGGGCCAGGCCGTGAATCGCGTCCTCGACCTGCAGCAGATCCTTGACCAGAACCTTCTTGTCGTTCACGCCGTCGACGGAGGGGACGCCGCCGTGCATGGTCGGCTTGCCGGCATTGATGTCGTAAATGCGAACGTCCCCTTCTTGACCGGGACGCGTGCCGGCGACGACCAGCTTGCCGTCGGGCAGGAAGAGCATATTCCAGGCGCGTTCGGCGCGGGTGAAGATCCGCTTCTCGAGCTTGCCCGCAGTCGCGTCCCAAATGGTGAGTTCGTGATAGCCGCCGACAACGAGCTTCTTGCCGTCGGGCGTGAAGACCAGCGAATTGACGATGACCGGCTTGGCGTAGCTGGCGAACGGCTGGGGCGGCGTCCAGCGGACGCGCAGTTCGCGCTGCAGGTCGTCCTTGGGCTTGAGTCCGCCGTCGAGCTTCGCGCCCTGGTCGATCCACTTGACGATCAGGTCGATCTGTTTCTTGGTGAGCGCATCGCCGACGTCCTTGGGGGGCATACGGTTTAGCCCATCGGTGACGAGCACGTCGTAGAGGTAGCTTTCCTTGTGCTTGCCTGGCTCGATCGGATCGTCCTTGCCGCCGCCCTTACGAAAGTTTTCGTAAGTCGTCATGTCGAGCTTCCCCTTCTTCTTCTTGGCGTCGTGGCAGGCGAAGCAGTTTTCCTTGAGGATCGGCGCGATGTCCTTGATGAAGCTGACTTCCTGGGCCCGCGCAGCCTGAGGAGCCGAGAAGAAGACGGCGGCCAGCGCCAGGCCGATGACGGCGCACAAGACGCAATAAAATCGATCGCTCCGAATCATAAACGCTCCTGGAAAGGACAGAGATCCCGTGGCGGGAAGGTCAGGTGGGTGCGGGCACTTTTATTATAAAAGCGAACGCGGGCAAATGCGAAAAAAATCCGCGCTAGGCTTCCGCCGGAACGTCAGATATACTGATAGCCACGCCTTCCTCCCACCCAAAGGGCACGCCATGATCCCTCGCCTACACCTGCCTTCGCGCCGCCAATTCCTGCAATCGACCGGCATGGGCTTCGGCTCCATCGCCCTCGCTTCGATGCTAAACCAGGAAACCGCCGCCGCCGAGCGGCCCACCCATTTCCCCGCCAAAGTCAAATCGATCATCTGGCTCTTCATGACCGGCGGTCCCTCGCAAGTCGATCTCTTCGATTACAAGCCCGAACTCCAGCGCCGCGACGGCCAAACCCTCGTCGGCGCCGACCCCAGGACCGGCTTCTTCACCACCAGCGGCAAATGCCTCAAGTCCCCCTTCCGCTTCCGCCAACATGGCCAATCCGGCAGCTGGGTCTCCGACATCCTCCCCAAGACGGCACAGCACGTCGACGACATGGCCTTCATCCATTCCTGCTACTCCACGCAAAACAACCACGCCCCCGCCGGCATCGAACTCCTTGCTGGCTCCAATCGTCCCGGCTATCCTTCGCTCGGCTCCTGGGTCAATTACGGCCTCGGTAGCATGAACGAAAACCTCCCCGCCTTCGTCGTCATGCACGGCCCCAAGCCGCGCGGCGACGACAATCTCTGGTCCCCCGGCTTCCTCCCCAAGAGTTACCAGCCGATCCTGCTCGACTCCGCGCGCCGCGAAGAGATCGCCAACCTCGTGCGCCCCGCGAATCAATCCGAAAGCCAACAACGCGCCCAGCTCGACCTGCTCCGCGACCTGAACCAACGGCATCAACAGGCCCGGCCGCAAGAAGCCGACCTCGCCGCCCGCATCCAGGCGTTCGAACTCGCCTACCGCATGCAATCCGCCGCCCCCGAAGCCCTCGACATCCGGCAAGAATCGCAGGCGACGCAAAGTCTCTACGGCCTCGACCGCCCCGACACCGCGAACCTGGGCCGACAATGTCTGCTCGCCCGTCGCCTCGTCGAGCGCGGCGTCCGTTTCGTGCAGATCTTCTCGTCCGCGACGCGCATCTCCGGCGGCGCCGTCGCCGACGTCCCCTGGGACGGCCACAGCGACATTCGCCAAAACCACATCGACTGCACCAACACCAACGATCAACCCGCCGCGGCGCTGCTCACCGACCTCAAGGCGAAGGGCCTACTCGATTCGACGTTGGTCGTCTGGGGCGGCGAGTTCGGCCGAACGTCGGATTCCCAGGGCGCCTCGGGCCGCGACCACAACCCGCACGCCTTCACGATCTGGCTCGCCGGCGCCGGCATCAAGGGAGGCGTCCACTACGGAAAATCCGACGACTTCGGCTACAAGGCCGTCGAGGACCGCGTCAACTGCAACGACATCCACGCCACCGTGCTACATTTGCTCGGCCTGGACCACACGCGTCTCACGTACCGCTTCAACGGCCGCGACTTCCGCCTGACCGACGTGGGCGGCCACGTCATCCGCGAAATCCTGAACTAACAGCGCTCATGACGAACTGCATCCGGGCGGCATCCACGTGGGGCACGTTTTTAACGTGCCATGATTGAAACCGACGCGTAACGAACTTTTCCACTGATGTGAAATGGCACGTTGAAAACGTGCCCCACGCAATACGGAGTCCCCATGATCCGCATCCACGGCGACAACACCTACGCCGACCACCGCCTCACGCGCCGCAGCTTCGTCCAGGCCGGCGCCCTTGGTCTCGGCGCCCTCAATCTTCTCGACCTGCCCAACCTCTACGCCAACGCCCCGACGCGCAAAACCAACGTCATCCTCTTCTGGCTCAGCGGCGGCCCGGGCCACATGGAAACCTGGGATCCCAAACCCGACGCCCCCGACCTCTACCGCGGCCCCCTCGGCGCCATCCGCACCACCCTCCCCGGCGTCCTCTTCGGCGAACTCATGCCCCGCCAGGCACGACTCGCCGAGCATCTCGCCGTCGTCCGCACCGTCAACCACGGCTCCGGCGATCACACGAAATCCAACCACTGGATGCTCACCGGCTTCGAAGGCCCCGCCTTCAACGCCCCCGATTTCAAACATCAGAAACGCCCCGCCATCGGCGCCGCCGTCAGCCGACTCCGCGGCCCCAACACGCCCAACATGCCGCCGTACGTCGCCGTCCCCCACCTCCGCGGCGGCACCGACAACTTCTTCCACTACGCCGCCTACATCGGCGGCGGCGCCAACCCCTTCGTCGTCGAGTCCGACCCGAATCTGCCCGACTACCGCGTCCGCAACCTCCACCCCGGCGACCAGCTCACGCTCGGCCGACTCGAAAACCGCCAGGGCCTGGTGCAGACGCTCGACCGCATCCAGAGAGCCGGCGATTCGCGCGTCCATGACATGGGCGAACATTACCAGCGCGCCTTCGGCCTGATGACCAGCCCCCGGGTCGCCGAGGCCTTCGACATCAGCCGCGAATCGGCCGGCATGCGCGACCAGTACGGCCGACACACCTTCGGCCAAAGTGCGTTACTCGCTCGCCGATTAATTGAATCGGGCGTGACGTTCGTGACGGTGAACTGCGTCCCCTGGGACCATCACGGCACGCCGCCGCAGCTCGAGACGGAGATCGGCGCCCGACTCTTGATCCCGCCGCTGGACCGCGCCATCGCCGCGTTGATCGAGGACTTGCGTGCCCGCGGCATGTACGACGACACGTTGGTGGTCGCAATGGGCGAGTTCGGCCGCACGCCGCGAATGAACGCGAACGCCGGCCGCGACCACTGGGGCCACACGTTCAGCGTGTTATTCGCAGGCGGCAAGATGAAGATGGGCCAGGTAATCGGCAGATCCACGCACCGCGGCGAGGGGATCGTCGATCGGCCGGTAACGCCGCAAGAGGTGGCGTCGACGATCTTCCATCATCTGGGCATCGACGGCAAGGAAGTGATTTTCCACGATTATCAAAGTCGGCCGGTGGCGCTGATCGAGCAGGGGGAGGCGATCCGGGAGTTGGTACGATAAATCGGGTTTTCAGATTCTCGGAGGAAGAGCGATGTCCGCGTTACTCGATCAAGCCGTGGCGAAAGCCCGCAAACTTTCAGATGCCCAGCAAGATGCCATCGCGACGCTCATTCTGGAAGAGATCGAAGAAGATCGACGCTGGGAAGAGTCGCTGGCTCGGTCGCCGGAGAAGCTGGCGAGCTTGGCGGTGCGGGCCAAGGAACAAGTCCAAGCCGGCCGTTGTCGTGCAGCGGGGTTCGACGAACTGTGAACTCCATCGTTACCGATGATTTTATGGAGTGCTTCGCTCGTTTGCCCGAGGAGATACGCGAACAGGCGAAGCGAGCGTATCGACTTTGGCGTGCGAATCACTCCCATCCCAGTTTGCGTTTCAAACCGATCCATGGGCACGAAGGATTGTACTCGGTGCGCGTCGGCCGAGCCTGGCGAGCTCTCGGTCAAGTGAACGAAGTGACAAAAGGGACAGGCATGTTTTCTATCGAGAGAATTTATTGCAATGGAACAAATGTCGGCATGCCCTGATTGTAGCGTGCAATGAGGAGGCCAAAATACAGCCAAGTTGAACATGCCTGTCCCCTTTTTGCTCTTATCCGTCTCACTTATGGTGCTTTTCAATCTGCCAGATTCTGGCGCCGAAGCGATCATTTACCGCTCGCTCTTTCGACGAATCAAATCCTAAAATCGTCCCAGATCCTCCGGCCGCCAGATATTTGCCATCAGACGAAAAGTCGACGCAGAGCGCGGAGGCAAGATTGGCGTGGCAGGGGAAACGAGCCAACTCTCTAAACGTCGCGAGGTCCCAGATGCGAATGTAGCCATCGAGCCCCGCGGAAGCGACCGTAGATCCGCTCGGAGAAAAGCAATAATCAACGGGGGCACTCCAGGTATCGGACTCAGTTGCCTGGAGGCGTCGTCCCGGCTTCCAGGCTTCAAAATCCCACAAGGTACGCCCAACAAAGAACTGTTTTCCAGCCCGCGAAAACGCTATCGGCGAACGCGCACCCTGCGAGGAGACATACGGCTTCTCGTCGTTTCGGCGAATTTCAATTCCCGACTCAATCGCCCAGAGTCGGAGCGTCTTGTCGAAACTACTCGATACGACGTGTTTGCCGTCGGGGCAAAATTTTACGTTGCTGACCGGAGAAACGTGACCGACAAAGGTCTGTAGTTCCTTCTGGTTTCTCACATCCCACATTCCAAGATAACCAGTTGGAATTTCAGAGGTTGCGTCTTTTTCCCGACCCCCAATTAAGACTCGTTCGCCATCCTCTGAAACGGCAGCACAAATGATACTATGACAATCAGGACGCAAGATCGTCTGCTGCGGAGCGCCCTTGAGTGACTGAATAACCACCTCGCGCGCCTTGACGATTTGAACGCCGTAGTGGCAGTTTGTCGAAAACGTTCCCCCAAACACGTCCTCTAGTGCAAATGCGGCAAGCGGCTGCCCCGTTTTCGCGTCCCAAATGTTGATGCCTTTCGGCCCCAACGTCGCGACTTTGGCATCGTTGTCGAAAAAGCGAATCGCAAAAACCGGGCACCATCCCGGTTGTTCCGGCTGCCATCCGGAAAGTCCCATTACAATTTTCGCGTTGCCGACGACCGCCTTCGGATCCTGGGCAATCGGCATGCACCCGAAAAACGTTAGCGTCATCGCTGTAACACCCCATCCAAGCTTGAGAGGACAACTCTTCTTCGCCATGGTACTCGCCTTTCGAGTCTTGAAAGAGTCCGGTACTCGGATACCACCCTATCTGGACGTCATTTATTTTACGGCACGACAATGGTCGGGGACTGGCGATTAGTGCGCAAATTCGGATCGACGAAGAACGAATAAACATCTGCCAACGCCTCTCCGCTAGTTCTTTGATTGCCAATGACGTGGCCATTGAAATGACAAAGGGGAGAAATGACAAAGGGGACAGGCATGTTTTCTATCGAGAGAATTTATTGCGATGCGACACATCGCGGCATGCCCTGATTGTAGCGTGCAATGAGGAGGCTAAAATACAGCCAAACTTAACATGCCTGTCCCAAAGGCAGAGCCAATCCTCGATCCGTAACGAGGGAACTTGACTGAAGTCGCTCAAGTTGCGGGTGAGCAGGGTCATCGAAGTTGCCAGCACGATGTCGGCAGCCCGAAATCCATCGTGCCGACCCGAAGCTTCTGTGGGCGCCATTGCGCCTTGGCTCTTGACGTGCATGGCGCCAAACGGTTCACGCCGCCTCGAGCCAATCTTCGTTCATGATCCTCTCGAGGGCGGCCTTCTTCGGGTTCTTCTTCTTCCCCTCGGGGACGGGATCCTTGGCTTCCTTCCAGAACATCATCGTGAACGCGGGAACCAGGAACGGCCGGACCACGAACGTGTCGATGAGGACGCCGAACGCCAGGGCGAAGCCGATTTGCAACAGCGTGTTGAGTCCCGCGAGCATCAGCGTCGCGAACGTCCCGGCCATGATGAGCCCGCACGAGGTGATGGCCCCGCCGGTCTTGGCCAGGGCGCGGCGCATCCCCTCGACGCTGCCGTGCTTCTTCTTCTCTTCGAGAGCGCGCGATAGGAGCAGGATGTTGTAATCCTCGCCGACCGCGATCAGGATCGTGAACAGGAAGAACGGCACACGCCAATCGAGCGACGTCAGCACGGCGCCGGTCCAGAAGTATCCCGCCAAACACGTCGCGCCCAGGGCGGCGTAGTAACTCGCCAGCACCGTGATCAGCAGGTAACACGCGAGCCAGAAGCGGCGCACCAGGACGAGCAGGATCACGAAGATTGCCAGAAGCACGAACGTGTTGACTCGGCTGCGGTCGCTCTCGGTCACGGTCGCCAGGTCGTAAGCGTTGGACGTCACGCCGGCGATTTCGCTGCGGATCGAGCCGGGCATCAGGGCCGAGCGCGGCAACTCCTTGTCGAGCCAAAGGCGTAGCTGCTTGAGCGTCGGCACGCTGGCCGGGTCGAACGGATCGGTCTTGAGCACGACGTGCATGAGCGTCACGTGCTCGGTCTTGCCGGCCTCGTCCAGCGTCGAGAGGTAGCGTTTCTTGGCGTGTTCGTGGAACTGGCGGGCCATCGGTTGGTAGTGCGTCTGCAGCCAATCGAGGAAGATGCCGACCAGGCTTTCGTCATCCTCGGGAAACGGCAGCAACGGCAGCGCGAAGCCGAGCGGGCGCGTGAGACTGCGGACCTCGGCCACGTTGTCGAGCTTGGTGAAGCCGGCGCTCAGGTGCTCGATCTGCAGTTTGCCGTCGTCGGAATCCCAGGGATGTTCGGCGACCAGGGCGATGGTGACGGGGCCGATCTCGCCGGGGACGAAGTGGCGCTGAATGGCCTCGAGCCCCTGGAGACTTTGCGTCTCGGGGGAGAGTTCGCCGGTGGCGCGGTAGCTGGGCTCGACCTGGAAGCCGAGGATGACGAAGGGCAACAGGCAGGCGGTGGCGGTTACCCAGATAAACAGCGGCCGGCGCTGCACGAGTCGGCTCATGCGATCCCAGAAGGGGGCGCGGGCGGCCTTGTGTTTGCTTTCGAGTTCCTGGCGCGGATTGGGCATCGGGCCGGGCCAAAACGCGACGGGGCCGAGCACGCGCAAAAGCGCCGGCGTGAGCGTCAGCGACGCGACTAGGGCGACGCCGAGACTGAGCGCGATGGCGGGCCCGGCGTAGCGCACCTTGGCGAACTCGGCGAGTGCCATCAGCCCCATGCCGACCATGACGGTCCCCGCGCTGCCGGCGAGCGCCTCGCCCACGCCCCCGACGCCGCGCCGGATCGCCTCGGGCACGGCATGGCCCAGCACCAGCTCCTCGCGATATCGGCTGATCAGGAACAGACAGTAGTCCGTGCCGGCGCCGTAGAGGATGACGATGGCGAAGAGCTTCGAGATATTGACGAGATGCACGCCCGGCAGCATCGTCATGAGGGCGAGCAAATTGAGCGCCACCCAGACGGAGATCGCGATGGTGACCAGCGGAATCAGCGCCAGGAGCGGCGCCCGGTAGACGCCCAGCAGGACGACGATGACCAGTGCGATGGTCGCCCAGGTCGTGCCGTCGAGACATTGGCCGGCGACGAGCGTCAGATCGCGACCGATGCCGGCGGCGCCGGTGGTGAAACACTTCGGGGCATCGGGCGTCTCGGCGAGCCGTTTGCGCACGACCTTCTCCGCTTCTTCCACCGCCGACTGCGTCGCCGTCGCCAGGTAGGGCGTCCCCAGCGACACCTGCACCAGCGTGCAACGCCGATCGTTGGAGATCAGGCGAAAGCCGACGAATTCCTCCTCGCACGTTTCGGTCTTGCCGATCTTGAGGGCCGGCTGCTGATCGCGCAGGACGTCGAGATCCGTTTTGAGATGGCGCACGAGTTCCATGTCGGCGTCGGTGAGTTCGCGGTCGTCGCGTTCCAGGGCGAAGGCGATCTTGCAGGCATTGACGTCGTCGGGGAACGTCTTCTCGAGGAGTTGATGGGCGCGGACGCTGGTGAAGCGATCGGGGACGAAGCGGACGTCGTCGTCCTGGGTTTGGGTATCCCAGGAGGGGGCGACGAACGCCAGTGTCAGGCCGGCGGCGAGCCAAAGCGCCCCGATGGTCCAGGGGTGTTGGGCGGCGAATTTGCCGATGGCATGGAACATAAAGGATTCCGCACCGTCTTTGGGGGACGGCTCGGCCTCTGTGGTCGGGTCAGGCAGGGGTTGCCGGAATGCGGGATTGTACCTCCCGTAAGATCGGACGAGCGGGGCTCGGACTATAGAGAATTTGGCCCTTTTGTCGGAACTTGCGGAAGCGTGAGAAAAGGCGTCAAAGTCAGAAGGGAGGTCGGCTCCGGAATTACTCGTGGGTAATTTTGGTGCCGAGCACTTTCAGGAACGCCGCCAGCCAGTGCGGATGCGCCGGCCAGGCGGGCGCCGTCACCAGGTTGCCGTCGACATGGGCTGCGTCGACGGGGATTTCCTCATATCGGCCGCCCGCCAGCTGAATCTCCGGCCCGACCGCCGGGTACGCCGCCGCCGATCGGCAGTTCACCATGCCGGCCGCGGTCAAGATCTGCAAACCGTGGCAAATCGCCGCGATCGGCTTGTGCGCCTGCCCGAAGTGCTGCACCATCTTGATGACCAGCGGATTGAGCCGCAAATACTCGGGCGCCCGGCCCCCCGGCAGCACGAGCGCGTCGTACTCCTCTGCCTTGACGTCGGCGAAGGTCGCGTTGAGCGTGAAGTTGTGCCCCGGCTTTTCGCTGTAGGTCTGATCGCCTTCGAAGTCGTGAATCGCCGTGCGAATCTGCTCATTGGCCTTCTTGCCGGGGCACACGGCATCGACGCGATGGCCGACCATGAGCAGCGCCTGGAACGGCACCATCACTTCGTAGTCCTCGACGAAATCGCCGACGAGCATCAAGATCTTCTTCGCGGGCATGAGCGTCCTCTCGAAAGCCCAGGGATGGCGATCCCTGGGGACTAATTCTTAGTCGGCGGCGGAATCGCGTCAGCGCCGTTGCGCCAGTTGGTCGGCGTGTAACGAATGTCAGCAAGGTACGGCGTCTCGACGCGCCGGCCCTTCTCGGCTTTGCTAATCATCACCGCGTCGATCAGCCCCGTCGTCAGCAGCGTCCGTTCGACCGGGTACGCGGGATGGCCGGTCTGCATCATCGAATCGATCGCCCGCAGCAGATGGCCGAAGTGCCCGAAGGGACGGACGTGTTGCAGGTGGAACTGCGTCGCCACCGGCTCCGCGCGTCCCTTGATTTTACCGGCGAAGATGAACGAGCCTCCCTCGGCTTCGCCGATCCAGCCGTTGGCCATCAGCACCACGCCCTTGAAGCCGTCGCGGTAGTCGATGACCATAAGCCCCGCGTCGCGTCCGATCTTGGCGTTGCTGGTGGCCTCGCGAATGTCGAGTTTCGAATGTGCCGGCACGAGTTTGATCGCCGCTTCCATCACGTCCTTGGAGAAGGCGCCCCGGTCGAACGCGTCCCACATCTCCTTGCCCATGATGCACTGCACGCCGCGCACCCCCGTCTCGCCCCCCCGGCGACGTTCCGCCATGCACTGCAGCCCTTCGATCGCGTGATACCCGTATCCCTCGAACGGCCCGTAACCGAACTGGAAGCCCTCGATCAGATCGACGCCCGCCTCCAGATGCAACGGCGGGCGACGCCAGGTCACCGGCACCGACGACCCGGCCATGAACGGAATCTTCAGTTCGCGCGAGCGGTCGTACATCCACTTGGCGTCGGTCCAGTTGAACGACAGATGCTTGTCGCTAAAGATCGGGATCGACTTCTTGTAGCGGGCCAGGACGTTGGTGACGCCCTCGAAGAAACGCCGGCGCGGATACTCGATCTGCCCCCGTTCGTTGCGGGGATACGTGCCGTGCTCGCCGATGATGAGCACGCCGTCGACGGCGACGTCGTTCTTCTGCAGCGTGATCGCGTCCTCGATGCGCGGATAGATGGTGAACTTGTGCTTGGCCGCCAGCGCCCGGCTCAGGTCCCGCTTTTCGTCGGTCTGATCGACGTACATCGAGACGATCTGCATGCGCGGGAACTCTTTGCCGTCTTGATAAAAGCCCTCCAGGACTTTGCCGACGATGACGTCGGCATGCGAATTGAGGCGATACTCCGTGACGATGGCGGCGATGTTCTTCATGTGCTGTTCCTCGTTTTCCCCATCAGAGCGTAACTTCGGCGATTCCGCAAGTAAAAACGAGCGGGCTTCTCGCTATAATGACGCACATGAAACGCTCCCTCCTCATTCTGGTGTTGTTCCCCCTTCCGCTCCTGGCCGAGCCGACGGCCGCGGATTTCGAGTTCTTCGAGAAGAAGATTCGGCCCGTGCTCGTGGAGCATTGCTACTCGTGCCATTCGCAGACCGCGAAGAAGGTGAAGGCAGGACTGCTGCTCGACAGCCGGGCGTCGATCCTCAAGGGGGGCGAGAACGGCCCGGCGATTCGGCTCGACAATTCGGATCAGAGTCTGCTGCTGAAAGCGATCTCGTACAAGGACGTCGACCTGCAGATGCCGCCGCGCGGGAAGTTGCCGGAGAGCGTGACCCTCGATTTCGCCAGGTGGATCCGCGCGGGCGCCGCCTGGCCGGACGAGACGAAGGTTGTCGAAAAGAAGCCGGAGTTCGACCTCGCCGAGCGGAAGAAGTCGCACTGGTCGTGGCAACCGATCCGCGTGCCGGAGTTGCCAGCCGTCATGAACGCCGAGTGGGGCAAGGCGCCGATCGATCGCTTCGTCTTGCACAAGCTCGAAGCGAAGGGCCTGCAACCCGCGAAGTCGGCGACGCCCGAGGCGATCGTCCGCCGGCTCGCATTCGATCTCACGGGGTTGCCGCCCGAGCCGAAGATGAACGCCATGCCGCTCGAGCAACTCGTCGATCATCTACTCGCCTCGCCCGCGTTCGGCGATCGTTGGGGCCGGCACTGGCTCGACCTGATGCGCTACGCCGAGAGCCGGGGGCACGAGTTTGACTACCTCATTCCGAATGCGTACCAGTACCGCGACTACGTGATTCGAGCACTCAATGCCGACGTGCCGTACGACCAATTCGTGCGTGAACACCTGGCCGGCGATCTGATGAAGCCTCGCTTGAGTAAAGAGGGCTGGAACGAATCGATCCTCGGCACCGGCTTCTGGTTCCTGGGCGAGCAGGTCCATTCGCCGGTCGACATTTGCCAGGACCGCGCCGACCGCATGGACAACATGCTCGACGTGATGACGAAGAGCTTCCTCGGCCTCACGGTCGCGTGCGCCCGCTGTCACGATCACAAGTTCGATGCGATCTCGACGAAGGATTACTACGCCCTGGCCGGGTTCCTGGAGAGCAGCAGTTACCGCCTGGCGGCGTTCGAGACGATGGAGCACAATCGCCAGATCGCGGAGAAGCTCTGGAAGCTGCGCGACGAGTATCGGCCGAAGTTGCAGAAGGCGTTCGCGGAGGCGGCGGAGCCGGCGGTCCTCAAGTTTCTGAAAGGCGGCGAGAAACTCCACGGCATCCGCCCAGACAAGACGGCTCTCTACGGAACCGCGGTGTTGACTCCCGAACTCGCCTTCAGTCCGCATCATCGACCGAGTCACGCCATTACGGACGGATTTACGTTCGGGCCCGGCCCCGTCGGGCTGGGGCAGCTCCGCTTCGGATCCGGCGTCAAGCAACCGATCGCCGGGTTTGCAGAAGCAGCGTTTGCCGAAACGGACGATTTTTGGGACGCGATCAAGTCACTCGGTGACACAGAGCCCGGCGCCGTCGGCAAGGCAGGAAAGCCGGGTCGCATGTTGCGTACGCCAAAGTTCGACGTCGGCCCAGGCAAGATCTACGTCGAGGTACGCGGAAGTGCGACTGTCTACGCGGCGGTCGAAGGGCACGTAATGGTGCAAGGTCCGTTGCACGGACGGCTGGTCCAGTCGATCAATGCTGGCCCGAACTTCAAGTGGATGGCGATCGATCTAACTCCCTATCGAGGCCGGCGCGTTCACCTCGAGTTCATGCCGAACTTGCCGCAGTTCGCTCTCGCCTGGGTTTGGCAAGGCGACTCCGCCCCCGATCTCGAAACGGCCAGTCTTGCCGATTGGCGAGAGAGGTTGGCGGAGCTGATCAAACGTTGGAAGTCGGACGACTCGAAAACGTTACTTCCGCTTCAGGATGCATGCTTGGCGAACTGGATTCTCGAGCATCCCGAGATCGTCCCGCTCACAGACGCTCTCAGCAAAGCAAGCGAACCCTACTTCGCGGAAGTCGCGAAGCTCAAGGCACAAGTGAAATCCGAATCTCGTCTCGCCCCCGCCATGCTCGACGGCAACGGCGTCGACGAACGCGTCTTCATTCGCGGCAACTACAAGACACCCGGCGAAACGGCGCCGCGACGTTTCCTCGAAGCCCTCAATGGCCCCGAACCGCTCGCCGTCAAACACGGTTCCGGAAGGTTGCAACTCGCCGAGCAAATAACCGATCCTACGCGAAACCCTTACTTCACGCGCGTCTTCGTCAATCGCGTCTGGCATCATCTCTTCGGCCGAGGCATCGTCGGCTCTGTCGATAACTTCGGCGTCCTCGGCGAGGCGCCCACGCATCCGGAACTGCTCGATTACCTGGCCGACGATTTCGCCAGGAACGGCTACTCGCTCAAGAAGCTCATCCGCACCCTGGTGCTGACCAGAACGTACCAGCTCGCGGCCGAGCCCGACGCCAACGCCGCGCAGGTCGATCCGGCGAACCTGTTATTGCAGCATCGCCGGGTGCGTCGGCTCGAGGGGGAAGCGATCCGCGACAGCATTCTCGCCGTCTCGGGAAGGTTGGATCGTACGCCGTTCGGACCTTCG
>JBBQPM010000069.1:0-31451 GCA_038217425.1 Gemmatales bacterium | reverse complement strand
TGCTGGTTTGTTGGATTCCGACGGCCATGCGATCACGCAACCTAACGGCTCAGGCATGGTTGAATTCACCACCACGGAAGAGGAGATGGCTCATGCAACGCTGATGCTGGTGCGATCTCTCGGCTACAAAGCCTCAATCGCCGTTGGCCGAGCAACCCTCAATGGCGCCGATTGCAGTTGCAAATTGCGCATTACGTTCGCTGCCGGCCAAAGGAATTCGCCTTTCCATTTATCACGACGGACGAACGCCCTACCGATGCGGGATCCCAACCGGCGCTCGTATCGCGATGCGATCGATTCGGTTGCGGCCGTTGCTTCCGTTCCCGTCAAATGCATCCAGGTCGCCCATCCCAGTGGTCTTTTCCTCGCGGGCTCAGATCTGATGGTCACGCATAATTCTTGGCTCGTCACCGATCTCGCCTTGGCCATCGCCACCGGGCGGCCCTGGCTCGACGCCTTCGCCACCGAGCCGGGCGACGTCCTGATCATCGACAACGAGCTGCACCGCGAAACCTCCGCCAACCGTATTCCCAAGGTCGCCGCCGCCCGGCAGATCCGCCTGGCCGAGATCGGCAACCGCGTGTTCGTGCAGAACCTACGGGGTCATTTGCTCGACATCTTCACGCTGGGGCCGTACTTCCAGTCGCTCAAGCCAGGCGGTTTTAAGGTCATCATCCTGGACGCCTTCTACCGTTTCATGCCGATGGCGACCGACGAAAACGACAACGGCACGATGGCCAACGTCTACAACCGCCTCGATAGCTACGCCGACTACCTGGGCTGTTCGTTCGTCTTGATCCACCACACCAGCAAAGGCAACCAGTCCGGCAAGTCGGTCACCGACGTCGGTGCAGGCGCCGGCAGCCAAAGCCGGGCCACGGATACGCACTTGGTGCTTCGCCAGCACGAAGAGAGTGATGCCATCGTTTTGGAAGCCGCCGTTCGCTCCTGGCCCCCCGCCACACCCCGCTGTTTGCGGTGGACCTTTCCGGTGTGGTCGCTGGCCGACGACCTCGACCCCCAACTCCTTCGCACGGACAAACCCAAGGGCCGCGCCCAACCGAAGCCCGAGGAGACTCCGCCGGAAGAGTCGCTCCCCTGGAACACGGAACGTTTTGTCCGGGAGTGCATCGCCGCCGAACCAAGAACACGCGTTGCGGTTTTCACGTTCGCAACAGACGTCGGCCTATCCAAGCGCCGCGCCGACCTCTACCTGCAAGACGCGCTGCACAAACAGCTCATCCACCGCTGGCAAGCGGGCAGGCATGAACCGGTCGTCTACTCCACCCAACCCAAAGGAGAACCAACGTGCAGCGAGTAGCTCCCGGCAGCCCTGCCATTCGAGGTTACAGCGCGCACTCCATCGCTGCGCGCTGGACCCTCATCATTGGGGTCAGGGTCAAGCGCGCGCGCTCCAGTACGGCGCGCGCTCGACCTTCAATTTCGGTTTTAGGGTCTAGCGCGCGCACCCCCCATACCCCCCTGGGATGCGTGCGGCACCCTGGCCGCACGCATCCAGGGTCCAGCGCGCGCGCTAGACCCTTGCGCGCGACCCTCAGCCTCAATAGGTACTTCCCTGCCATTTTGGCATCCGTGACGCCAAGGGGAACAGTCGCGATAGGGGACACAGTTGGTTTTGCTTGTCCGAACTTTCACCCGAGGAACCGAGCATGAAGATCGAGATGCGCAATCTGTCCGACATCAAGCCGTATCCCGGCAACCCGCGCCTCAACGACGATGCCGTCGATGCCGTTGCGGCAAGCCTCAAGGAGTTCGGCTTTCGCCAGCCGATCGTGGTCGATTCCGAAGGCGTCATCATCTGCGGGCATACCCGCTTCAAGGCGGCGCAGAAGCTGGGCCTGGAGAAAGCGCCGGTCCACGTCGCCAAGGATCTGTCACCCGACCAGATCAAGGCGTACCGCATCGCCGACAACAAGACCGCCGAGCTCTCGGATTGGAACTACGACCTGCTGCCCATCGAGCTGGCGGAACTGAAGGAAGCCAACTACGACTTGGGATTGCTGGGGTTCGACCCGGATGAGTTGGCGAGACTGCTTGACCCCACGCTCCAAGACGGTCTCTGCGATCCCGACGAGGTGCCGTCGCCGCCGGATGAAGCGATCACCCAGCCGGGCGATCTGTGGCTGCTCGGCGCGCATCGTCTGCTCTGCGGCGACAGCAGCAAGGCGGAAGACGTGGATCGACTCTTGGGCGGCGCGGTGATTCACTTGGTCAACACTGACCCGCCTTACAACGTGAAGGTTGAGCCTCGGAGCAACAACGCCATCGCCGCCGGGCTCAGTTCGTTTCAGGGGTCGACGCACCACCAGAAGCTCGACGTCGAACGTCATCCCGAGAAGGCCAAGCCCACCGGCAAGAAGCTGCGACCCAAGGATCGCCCCCTCGCCAACGACTTCGTCTCCGATGCAGAATTCGACGTCTTGCTGGACGCCTGGTTCGGCAATATCTCTCGCGTGCTGCAACCGGGTCGCGGCTTCTACATTTGGGGCGGCTACGCGAACCTCGGCAACTATCCGCCGTTCCTCAAGAAGCACGGTCTCTACTTCTCCCAGGGAATTGTCTGGGACAAACAACATCCCGTGCTGACCCGCAAGGACTACATGGGTGCCTTCGAGCTCGCGTTTTACGGCTGGATGGAAGGCGCCGCTCACCTTTATCTCGGCCCCAACAACGCGACTGATCTTTGGCACGTCAAAAAGGTCAATCCGCAATCGATGGTGCATTTGACCGAGAAGCCGGTCGAGCTGGCGGTGCGGGCACTGCAGTACTCCTCGCGCGAAGGCGAAAACGTGCTCGACCTCTTCGGCGGTTCCGGCTCCACGCTGATCGCGGCGCAGCAGACAGGCCGCAAGGCTTTTCTGATGGAGTTGGACCAGCTCTACTGCGACGTAATTTGCGAACGTTGGTGCAAGTTCACCGGAAAGGAGGCGATCTGTGTTGATTCTAAAGGAACTCAAACAACTCGATCCGAGCGGTTCGCAGCAATCAAGTAAGGTTGGAGGTAACCGTCGGCGACGCTCGTGGACCATCTGTCCGGTTTGTCTTACGATCTTCCTGTTGCCCAGGTTGAATCGCCGGTTCTGCTCGTATGCCTGCAAAGTCAAAGCACAAACGACGGGACGAAGGACAGCACGACGGACGATTCCGAAAGCCCGCAGCGCCCAAAGCCTGCTGCGCTATCACATACAGGCGGGGCACATTGTCCGCCCGAATGCCTGCGAGGAATGCGGCACATCAAATCGACGTATCGAGGGCGCCCATTTCGATTACGACGAGCCGCTACGGGTCCGATGGCTTTGCATCCCGTGCCATCGACGCTGGGACAAACGCCAGCCCAAAAACGCTACGGTCATCGTCCAACGGTTCGAGCAATTCACCGGTACGAAGGCGGAGCGCATTGCCGCAACCGAGGAGGTGAGCGCGTGATCTATCTCGCATCCCCTTACACGCACGCCAACCCCATCATTCGCGAGCAGCGTTTCCGCGCCGCTTGCCGGGCGACAGCGGCGCTGATCAAGGCCGGCGCCGTGGTGTTTTCGCCGATCGCCCACAGCCACGCACTGGCCGAACACGGTCTACCGACCGATTGGCGATTCTGGGAACGGTTCGACCGGGCGTACTTGGCGCGGTGCGATCAGTTGGTGGTGCTGATGCTCGAAGGATGGAAGGCGAGCGTCGGCGTGCAGGCGGAGATCGCCATCGCCCGCGAACTCGGCAAGCCTGTGAGCTACCTCGACGCCGGCCTGCTGGAGGCCGAGGGTTCGCCCACGTTGGCCCTCGTTGGGCCGGAGGCGGCGATTTGAAGACCGACGCGACTAACGGGACGAGGCCCCGACGTGGGGCCTCGTGGGCGATCCTCGGCGGCGAAAGTCTACTTGCTCTTGGCGGCGAAGTGGCCCTTGGTCGTCTTGCGAAAGCGGGCGTCCTGCTTCTTCTGGTTGATCTCGCGCAAGATAGCGGCGTAAAGCGTGGCGTGCGGCGTCTTGCCGTCGGGGCTGGACCAGTAGCCCTTGGTAGCCATCGCCTCGATCATCTGCTTCGTGTTCAGCGGCTCGTTGGCTTCTTCGAGTACTCTAACGGCGGCGTCGAGCGCACTCACCTTCTTGTCCTTGGTGGGCGTTTCGGCCGTGGCGGCCTTGCCCTTGGTCGCCTTCGCTTCAGCGGCGGTTTGCTTCTTAGTCGTCTTCTTCGCGGTCATGGGAAGTCTCCTATGCGGAATAGTGGATGGGATGGCTGCCATCATCAGGCCCGGCCAGCCACGGCCGGACGACGCGGAACCTACGCCGCGTTTCGGCTTGGATCGTCAGCGGCGGATGTAACTGACCTCTTGGACCTGTGGTCGTTGATCGAGCGTATGCACAATCGCGTAGCCTTCGGGAATGGGCTGAGCGCCGACGGGGAGTTCGCCTGGGAGGCTGCCGAAGTACGCTCCGGAGCGCGTCTCGCCGACCCAGAGCGGGTTGCCTCGGCGGACCAGAAGAAGCCGTGCCGGTCGCGTCCAGACCCCGAGAAACGCCAGCGGGCCTTCGGCAGCGTCCACGGTCAATGCCGCTCGGCGCTGCAGCGAGCCCCGCATCCTGGCCAGGAGCAAACTCAAGACTTCGCTGTCGCACTCGGTCTGAGGAAGCAGGCGGTAACGTTCGGCGATGCGGGCATGGTTGCGGACCACGCCGTTGTGGACCAACCAGCCGCGACCGGCGCGGTGGGGATGGTTGTTACGATTGTCTTCCGGCGTGCCGTGGGTCGCGTAGCGGCAGTGCCCGACCAGGATGACCGCGTCCCGGCATCGATCCAACGCTTCGAGATGGATCGCCGCCGGGCCGGGGCGTTTGAACGCATGGAGCTTGCCGTTGGGCGTGACCCAGGCCAGGCCGAAAGCGTGAGCGCCTCGAAGCTGCGTTTCGAGGGCGATGTCGCGGAGGCGATCCAGGTCAGGGCCGCGTCCGGTCTTGGTGATGAATCCGAAAAGTCCGCACATGATCTTCTCTCCGTGGGTTTAGGCTTGCGCGTCGTACTTCTTTGCCAGGCGCCGAAACTCGGTCTTGATCTGGTCTTGGTCGAAGCCGTTGGCGATCCAGCCGAAAGAGCGGCCGCCATGCAAGCGGGCGTAGCCCGGTCCCCAGGCGAGGTAGCCGATCAGTCGCTCCGCTTCGCTCTGGCCTTCGCCCGCTTTTTTCCAGCCGCCTTTCAGGGGCTTGGGGCTAAAGCTCGGCATCCGCTTGGCGGCCAAGGCCCGCTGCACCAGACCCAGGCAGACCTGAACCCAGCCGACCACCTTCACCGCCTGGAGCGAGCCGGAGAAGACCCGGAACTCCACCGTGTCCTTGGCGCCCAGCGCGAGGTTGGTCAGGTTGAGGGCGTGGTAACGGCCGCGTTCGATGCGGTCCTTTGCTTCTTGTTGGTCGCCGTAGCGGCGGACGCCGCCGCAGAACCGTCCCCGTTCGCGCTGCTTGGTTCCGGTGATCGCGTACAGTCCCTTCTCGACGTAGGCGACGATGGTCACCAGCCGGGCCAGCGCCTCGCTGGGCCAATGGCGTTTCCAGCCGACGTGGACGTGGACTCCGCAGCTCGCGTTGACCCGGTGCCCCTTGGCCTCGAGCATCCGCAAGACCTCGGCGACCTGGGCGATCCCTTCGGGGCCGCGAAGGATCGGGCTGACGATCTCGCAGGGGCGGCCCTCGCCGCCTCCGCTGAGGGAGGCGTCGTGCTCAGCGGTCCAGCCTTGCGGCAGGTAGGGTACCTGGACTCCGCCCCGGTAAGGTCCGATCCGCAGGCCATCTGCGATGGCGGCGTCGGGGGCGATGGTCTCGATCTCGACTCCGAAAGTCAGGTCGGCGGCATCCAGGGGAAAGGCGTCTGGCGGGGCGGGTCGGTTGGTCGGCATGGTCGTCTCGGTTGGTTCGTTGGTTCCGCGGGATTCGCGTCCGCGCGTGACATGAGTTACCTCGCTTCCAGAGCGACATCCAGTCAATTCGCCTGATTATTTGCAGGGTTTTTGAGGTATTTCGCATGCCCGAGGACGCCAACCGAAACATCGGCCCGAGCCTGAATCCGGCCGCGCTGACGCCCGAAGATGCGGCTCGTTTGCTCAGCCGCGTCGGGGGCAGCGCGGTGCCGGCGGCGTTGCTGCATGCCGACCACGAAGCCGGAGCGCCGCAGAACGCGGACGGGACGATCAACCTGGTGCATTACGCCGCGTGGCTGGTGAAGGAGATGGGACACCGTGACTGACCCGCGCAAGCTCAGGCCCAGCGAACTTTGCCGTCTGCTCAACTCGACGCCGCTCGGCGAGGTGATCAATGAGCGGCAACTGCATCGCCACCGCAGCCGCGCGGGTTTGCGGATCGGCGATTCGCGGCATGTGGACTTGCTCCGCTACGTCGCTTGGCTGGTGCAGATTCGCTACGCACCGCGGCCGGCGGACGGCGGCGATCCTTACGAAGAGGTAAAGGAGCGTGCCCGGGCCCGCAACCAGGCGATCTCGCTGGCGGGACGGGACATCGGCGAGCTCCCGAAGGTCGCCAATGCGGAACGAAAATTTCAGGCGGCGTCGGACTTCCGCTTCTTCTGCGAGCAGTACTTTCCGCTGACGTTTCACCTGCCCTGGTCGCCGGACCACTTGAAGGTGATCGCCAAGATCGAGCAGGCAGTGCTGCGCGGCGGCTTGTTCGCGATGGCCATGCCGCGCGGCTCGGGCAAAAGCACGATCTGCGAGTGCGCCTGCATCTGGGCGGTGCTGTTTGGCCATCGCGAGTTCGTGTGCCTGATCGGCTCCGACGAAGGCCACGCAATGGACATGCTCGATTCGATCAAGATGGAACTGGACGGCAACGACCTATTGCTCGACGACTTCCCCGAAGTCGTTTATCCGATCCAGTGTTTGGACGGAATCGCCAACCGCTGCAACGGCCAGCTTTACAAAGGCGAGCGGACGCACATCGGCTGGACGGCGCGCGACGTCGTCTTGCCGACCGTTGCCGGCAGCAACGCTTCCGGCGCGATCATCAAAGTCGCGGGGATCACGGGACGCATTCGCGGCATGAAGTACAAGAGGGCCGACGGCCGAACGGTGCGTCCCACGCTGGTGGTTCTCGACGACCCGCAGACGGATGAGTCGGCCCGGTCGCTGTCGCAGTGCGCCACCCGCGAGAGCATCCTGGCCGGGGCCGTGTTGGGCATGGCCGGGCCGGGGAAGAAGATCTCGGGCATCATGCCGTGTACGGTAATCCGGCCCAGCGACATGGCCGACAACATCTTGAGCCGCGACAAGCACCCGGAGTGGAACGGCGAGCGGACCAAGATGGTCTACTCGTTTCCCAGCGACGAGAAGCTGTGGCAGCGCTACGCGGAGATTCGTGCTGAGAGCATGCGGCAAGGCAACGGCGGCGCCGAAGGGACGGAGTTCTACCGCACGCACCGCGCGGCGATGGACGAGGGCTCGGTGATCGCCTGGCCGGAACGATTCAACTACGACGAACTGTCCGCGCTCCAGCATGCCATGAATCTCAAGCTGCAGGACGAGGCCGCTTTCTTCGCCGAGTATCAGAACGAACCGCTCTCCGAAGAGACGGCCGAATCCAACGAACTAACCGTTGACCAAATCGCAGGCAAGTTCAACCGTATGGGTCGCGGCGAAGCGCCGATTGGCTGCAACCACGTCACCATGTTCGTCGACGTGCAGGCCAATCTGTTGTTCTTCGTCGTGGCGGCCTGGGAAGACGACTTCACCGGCTACGTCCTTGACTATGGCGCCTATCCCGATCAGCAGCGTTCGTACTTCACGCTACGCGACGCTCGCCTGACCCTGACGGCGGCAACCAAGGCCAGCGGGCTGGAAGGTTCGATTTACGCCGGCCTCGAAGCGTTGACGGCGGCCTGCCTGTCGCGCGAATGGCTGCGAGACGACGGCGCCGCCTTGCGGATCGAACGCTGCCTGATCGACGCGAACTGGGGATCCTCTACCGACGTCGTGTATCAATTCTGCCGCCAATCGGCGCACGCGGGCCTCGTCCTGCCCAGCCACGGACGCTTCGTCGGCGCGTCGAGTCAGCCGTTCTCCGAGTACAAACGGCGTCCCGGCGACCGCATCGGGCACAACTGGCGCATGCCCAACGTGCAGGGTAAGCGTGCCGTACGGCATGCCCTCTTCGACGCGAATTTTTGGAAGACGTTTATCCACGCCCGGCTGGCGGTGCCGATGGGCGAGCGGGGTTGCTTGTCGCTGTTCGGCGATCGGGCTGAGCTGCACCGGCTCTTCGCCGAGCATCTCACGGCCGAGTATCGCATCAAGACGGAAGGTCGCGGCCGCACTGTCGATGAATGGAAGGCCCGGCCCGAGCGCGCCGACAATCATTGGTTCGATTGTTTGGTCGGCTGCGCCGTGGCCGCCTCGATCCAGGGCGTCTCGCTTCCCAACACTCAAGTGCAGTCTACCGCCAATCGGCAGCGAGTCAGTTTCGCCGAATTGCAGCGCAAGAACAAACGCTGACGATTTCCGCGCGAACGCAGCAAATCTTTGGACGCAGCCGGACAGCCGCCTTTGCGACGGCATACGTAACCAGTAGCCGCCTCACCCGATTGCCAAGATCGATCATGAGCCAAAAGCCAGAGAGAAACCAACGCCATGGCCGATGACCTGGACGAGATCCTGGAGAAGAACGCGAAGGGGCCGGCCAAAGTTGCCGGCGACGCGGGGAGCGTCGAGCAGCATCCGCTGCCCGATCAGATCGAAGCGGATCGTTACCTCGCCGCCAAGCGCGCGGCCGCTGAGCGAAAGCGTGGACTGCGTTTCAATAAACTCGTGCCGCCGGGGATTGATTGAGTGTTCACGCTCCTGTCCAAACTGTTTCGCTCCGCCGCCACGCGGCCGGTCCGTGGCCGGAAGGTGCAGGCCCGCTACGACGCGGCCAGCATCTCTCCTGACAACCGCCGCCATTGGGCCAACGCCGACGGACTGTCGGCCAACGGCGCCAATAGCCCCGAAGTACGCCGCATCTTGCGCAACCGCTCTCGCTACGAGATCGCCAACAACAGCTACGCGAGGGGAATTGTCCTGACCCTGGCCCACGACGTCGTCGGGACAGGTCCGCGTCTGCAGATGCTCACCGACGACGCCGAGGCCAACCGACGCATCGAGCAATCATTTGTTGCCTGGGCGCAGGCCATCGGACTCGCCGCGAAGCTGCGAACGCTGCGGATGGCCCGCGCGGGCGATGGCGAGGGCTTCGGCCTGCTCACCAGCAATCCGAAATTGACGACTCCCGTTCAGCTCGACTTGCGGCTGATCGAAGCCGACCTCGTCTCCACGCCGGACGGCACGCTCCGTGGCGTCGACGGCATCGTCTTAGACGCGGCCGGCAATCCGCTTGAATACCACGTGCTCAAACAACACCCCGGAGACGGGGCTTCGAAAACCTCGCTCACTTACGACCGCGTGCCGGCCGAGTCGGTCCTTCACTGGTTCCGCGCCGACCGGCCCGGTCAGGCGCGGGGGATCCCCGACATCACGCCGGCGCTGCCGCTGTTCGCCCAGCTCCGACGCTTCACTTTGGCGGTGCTGGCCGCCGCCGAGACAGCCGCCGACTTCGCCGGCATCCTCTACACCGATGCCCCGGCCAACGGCGAAGCGGATGCGGCCGAGCCTTTCGAGCCGATCGAGCTGGAGTCGCGGGCGCTGGTGACCATGCCGGGAGGCTGGAAGATGAGCCAGCTCCACGCGGAGCAGCCGGCGACGACCTATGCCGAATTCAAAAAGGAGATCCTCAACGAGATCGCCCGCTGTCTGAACATGCCGTTCAACGTCGCAGCCGGCAATTCGTCGGGCTACAACTACGCGTCGGGCCGACTAGACCACCAGACCTACTTCAAGTCGATTCGCGTGGAACAGGCCCATTTGGAAGAAGCGGTCCTCGATCGGCTTCTGGCGGCCTGGCTCGACGAGGCGGCGCTCATCCCAGGACTTCTGCCGGGCGAGTTGGGGCCGTTCGCCGACTGGCCGCATCAGTGGTTCTGGGACGGGCAGGAGCACGTCGATCCCGCCAAGGAAGCCAACGCCCAGGCGACGCGGCTCGCCAACCACACGACCACGCTCGCGGACGAGTACGCGCGGCGCGGCCAGGACTGGGAAATGCAGCTTCGCCAGCGTGCGAAAGAACTGGCGCTGATGAACGAGCTGGGCCTGACCTCGGCCCAGGCACAACCGACCACACCCGAGGAGGCCCCGGACGATGAAGCCGAAGACGCCGACAAACTTGCCGAACAGCACGCTGCCTGACGACGGCCCGCGCACGCTGCACCTCGCCGCGGCCGCTAGTCTCGACCTTGCGGCCGCGGAAGGAAGCGACCAAACGCGCATGCTGCCGCGCTTCCGCATGCTGGCCTATACTGGCTCGCCGATGCGCGTTTCCGGTTGGCGCTATCCCGTCATCCTCGACCTGGCGGGACTGTCGATTCCGTCGCAAGCCCGTCCGATCCGGTTCGGCCACGATCCGCTCTCGGGCGTCGGACACTCCGACTCGATTCGCATCGAAGAAGGTCAGCTCGTCGCCACGGGCGTCGTCTCTCGCGACACGCCGGCGGCGCGGGAAGTCGTGATCTCGGCCAAGAACGGCTTCCCCTGGCAGGCCTCGGTCGGAGCCAGCGTCGAGGAGTTCGAGTTCGTGAAGGAAGGTCAATCGGTGCTGGTCAACGGCCGGCAGCAGAGCGGCCCTCTAAACGTCGTTCGTAAGGCGACCCTGGGTGAGATCAGCTTCGTGGATCTGGGCGCCGACGGCCGGACCAGCGCCAGCCTGGCCGCCAGCGATCCTACCGGAGTGCAAACCATGAAGACGAAGGATGGCGGGGGCCACCCGAACGAGCCGGACTCCGAAACCCCTGAGGCCGTTCGCGCTCAGGCGCTCCTCGAAACCCAGCGGATCGCCGCGATCCGCCAGTTATGCTGCGGTCGCTGTCCCGAGATCGAGGCCCAGGCGATTCGCGACGGTTGGGATGCGACGCGCTGCGAACTCGAAGTGCTGCGCAGCAGCCGGCCCCAGGCGAGCACGATTCACGGCGGCGGCGCCCCGGTGACGCGCCAAGTCCTCGAAGCGGCCTGCATGCTCACGGCCCGCTTGGATGGCATCGACCGGATGTTCGAGCCGCAAGCCCTCGATCTGGCGACGCGGCGTTTCCGCGGCGGTATCGGCTTGCAAGAACTCCTTCTCGAAGCGGCCTGGGCCAACGGCTACTCCGGCCGCAACTTCCGCGATCACCGCAGCGTCCTGCGTTACGCTTTCGGGCATCACGTCGAAGCCGGTTTCTCGACCATCGACATCGGCGGCATCCTGTCCAACGTCGCCAACAAGTTTTTGCTCGAAGGCTTCTTTTCCGTCGAGCGCGTCTGGCGCAACATCTGTGCGGTTCGCAACGTCAGTGACTTCAAAACCGTCACCAGCTACCGACTGATCGGCAAGGACCAGTACGAGCAGGTGGCCCCCGGTGGCGAACTCAAACACGGCACGCTGGGCCAGGAGCAGTACTCCAACCGAGCCGATACCTACGGCCTGATGCTGTCCATCGACCGCCGCGACATCATTAACGACGATCTCGGCGCCATCACCACCGTGCCGCGCAAGCTTGGCCGCGGGTCGGGCCTCAAGATCAACGACGTCTTCTGGACGGCCTTCTTGAACAACGCCGCGTTCTTCGCCGTTGGCAACAAGAACTACCTCGCCGGCGCCACGACGGCACTGGGCATCGACGGCTTGACCGCTGCCGAAGTCGCCTTTCTCGATCAGGTCGACGGCGACGGCAAACCGATCGGCATGATGCCCGCGATCATGCTGGCGCCGACCGCACTGTCGGCCATCGGCTCCCAGCTCTTCAAGTCGCTGGAACTGCGCGACACCGCGGCCAACACCAAGTTTCCGGTCGCCAACCCGCACCAAGGCAAGTTCCGCGTCGAGGTCAGCCGGTATCTGGCCAATAGTCAGTACGCGGGCAATTCAGCCAAGGCCTGGTACCTGCTGGCCGATCCCAACGATCTACCGGTGATCGAAGTCGCGTTCCTCAACGGCCAGGAGTCGCCGACCATTGAAACCGCCGACGCCGACTTCAACGTGCTGGGCGTCCAGATGCGCGGTTACCACGACTTCGGCGTGGCGCTGCAAGATCCGCGCGGCGGCGTGAAAGTCAAAGGCGAGGCCTAAGCACAAGACACCGGGATGCCGTCATGCCGCAAGCACAGTTCGTCCAGGCCGGAGAAATGATCGACTACCGCCCGCTGGCGGCGGTCGGTGCCGGCGACGTGATCGTTCTGGGCGAGCGCGTGCTCGTCGCCAAACAGTCCATCGAGCCGGGAAGGCTAGGTTCGTTGGCGGCGGCGGGCGCCTTCGACGTTGCCAAGGACGCAAGCGCGTTCCAGATGGGAGCCGCGGTCTATTGGGACTCGGGAGCGACGCCGGTCGGCAACGTTGGGTTAGGTGCCGCCGTCGCCAACGAAGCGGAGGGCGTCTACATGGGTTCCGCCCTGCTCGAAGCCTCGGGCCAAGCGCCGACGGTCCGCGTGTTACTCGGGGCATCGGCAGCGACCGGTTCGCAAGGTCCGCGGATTGTTTGGGACGAAGCGCCTCAGAACCTGGGCGCCAACCTGTGGCGGCTGGCGCAAACATCTGCCCCGGGCAAGCTCATGCTGTTTCGCAACGGCTTGTTGCAGCGCGAGGGCGCTACCAACGATTTCACGCTCGCAGGTCGGGACATCGCCTTCAACGCGGGAAACGAACCTCAGCCGGGAGACGTCCTCTCGGCGACGTACATGCCGCTCTAATTTTTAAGGAGACATTGCATGGCTGTCACTCGGGTCAAGTCGCGGGACCTTCAGGATGCGACGATCGGCAATGCCGACATCGCTGCCGATGCCGGCATCGCTGCCGGCAAGCTGGCCGTGCCGCAAGCCAACCTCATCGTCGGCGACGCGGACGGCAAAGGGAGCGCCGTCGCCATGAGCGGGGACGCGACCATCGCGGCCAGCGGTGCGGTAGCCATTGCAAACTTCGCGCAGGGTCAAGACGGCTTCGTTCCTGGGCCCGACGCAGGCGCCGTGAGCAGCAATCACGTCCTTCGCGCCGACGGAGCCTGGGTTGCCAACGGCGGTTCGACCTTCGCCGAGAACGAAGCGCCTCAAGGGACGGGGCAAGCCGATCAGTTCACGCTCGCCAACGCTCCCGCGGGCAACTCGCTCCGCCTGTTCAAGAACGGCATCCGGCAGATGCCAGGGTCGGGGGCGGACTACACGCTGTCCGGCGGCACCATCACCTTCGAAGCCGATAACGTTCCGCAATCGGGCGACGTGCTGCTAGCCGATTACCGCTACTAACGCGCATAGTAACTTTTTTGTCTCACCACCCCAAGGAGATCCTTCGTGGCAACTTTCGTGCAAGGCGGCGACGCCATCGAGTATGTTCCGTCCGCTGCCGTGGCGTCTGGCGAAGTGGTAGTCCAGGGCGAATTGGTCGGCGTGGCCCGCACGCCCCTGGAAGCAAGCAAGCCGGCGTCGCTCGCCGTGTGCGGCATTTTCGACTTCCCCAAGCAAGCCGGAGGGGGCGTGGCCTTCGTCGTCGGAGCCCGGGTTTATTGGAACGCGACCACCAACCTGGCGGTTGCCGCCGATGGCGGCGGCGCTAACAAACTGATCGGCAAGGCAGTGAAAGCCGCCCTCGATGCCGAGGCGTCGGTTCGCGTCCGTCTCAGTCAGTGAGGCGCCCATGGCAGATCTGTTCCTCGAAGGCATGACCTGGCTCGCCGACCAGCTCAAGGAGCATGCGGCCCAACCGGTCGTCTATCGGCGCGGCTCCGCGGAAGTTGTGGTGAGCGCGACCTTCGGTCGCACGTTGCTCAAGTTAGAAGATGGCTACGGCGGCGTGCGCATGGAGTGGACCGACCGTGATTTCCTTATCCAGGCTGACGACCTGCTTTTGGGCGGTACGACCACGGTTCCCCAGCGTGGCGATGTAATCCGTGAGACTCAGGGAACCAGGATTCTTGTTTACGAAGTGATGGCCCCAGGAAGAGAACCGCCCTGGCGCTGGTCGGATCCCTTCCGCAAAGTGCTGCGGATTCACACCAAGCAAGTGGGCCAGGAGACCACGTAATGTCGGCCACGATCCTCGCCATCGCCGACGCCGTCGTCGCCGAAATCAATGGTACGACGTTTAGTCTGCCGATGACGGCGCAGCGTCACTATCAGCCGAAGTTCGAACTGTCGGAGTTGACGGATCTGAAGGTGAGCGTCGTGCCGCGGGCCTTGTCCTCCAAAGCCCTCGACCGCAACCGCGACAGCTTCGATTTCAAAATTGACGTGGCCGTCCAAAAGAAGACTGACATGAGCCCGGCAGCGCTGGATGGGCTCATGGCCCTGGTCGAGGAAGTCGCCGACCGTTTCCGCAAAGGATCGCTCAGCGCCTTTCCCAGCGCCCGCTGCACGGAGGTGGAAAACGCGCCAGTCTACTCGCTGGAGCATCTGGAAGAGTTCCGGCAGTTCACCAGCGTGCTGACGCTAACGTTTCGCGTGTGGAGATAGCCGGTGATCGGCGTGACGTTTAGCGCGGCCAAGCAAGGCTTCTTCGACCGAGAGAAGGTGCAGCGTTCGGTCGATGCCTCCACGCGAAAGGCCTTGTCGAAGTTCGGCGCGTTCGTTCGTCAGCGGGCCAAGACGTCGATCCGCAACCGCAAGGGAACCAGCCCGGCAGGGCAGCCGCCGAACTCGCACACGGGTCTGTTGCGGAAGTTCATCCTGTTCGCTTTCGACGCGAGCCGGAAGTCGGTGGTCATCGGCCCCACGCTTACCCAGGAAGGTTCTCTGGCCCCCCGGTTGTTGGAGCATGGCGGCGAGACGACCCTGGAAATCGCGGGCAAAGCTCGCCGCGCTCGCTACCGCCCGCGCCCGTTCATGGGGCCGGCTTTCGAAGACGAGAAGAAGCAGTTGCCGTCCCTGTGGCGCAACTCGGTTCGATGAAAGGAGACTGCCTTGGGAGTGCGACTCGGCCTCGACGCAAAGCTCTACCGAAACACGGCGACGCCCGCGGCGCCGACCTGGAATGAGATCAGCAACGTCAAAGACGTGACCTTGAGTCTGGAAGCCGGCGAGGCCGACGTTACCACGCGCGGCAATGGCGGCTGGCGGGCCACGGTCGGCACCCTCAAGGACGGCTCCGTCGAGTTCGAAATGGTCTGGGACACCGAGGACGACGACTTCGGCGCCATCCGCGACGCCTTCCTCAACCGCGCCGCCGTCGAATTCGCCGTGATGGACGGGCCCATCGCGGTTGCCGGCTCGCAAGGCTTGCGGGCCATCTGCATGATTACCAACTTCAGCCGCAACGAAGCGCTCGAAGAAGCGATCACCGTTTCTGTGACGGCGAAGCCGACGTACGCCGTCATTCCCCCCAGTTGGCTCGTCGTTCCTTAATTCTCCGGAGGTCTTTCTATGCAGAAGGCTCTGTTCCCCGTCCTGTTCCTGTTCTTTGCCGTCGCTCCGGTTCTAATTGCCGCAGACGGCGCCCCAACGATTCGCATCGCCGGCGATACCCAGTACCCGCCGCACGCGCTAGTCCGGCTTCGAGCCGAGGGCGCGGACGCCAAGGCGGCGATCCTCTGGCGAATTCATCCGGCCAAGGAGGTGCAGCGGGCGACGACGCCGCGCGGCATCCTCGAATTCGCCGCTCGTCCCGGTTCCTACGAGGTCGAGCTGCTCGTGATCCAGAACGCAAAATCTGGGTTGGTCGTCGAGGAAGCGCGAATCGCCGTTGACATCGGCGATAGGGCGCCGATACCGCCGGTGCCGCCGACGCCGCCCCCGCCGGAACCGAAGCCGGTTCCTCCTCCGGGCGAGGGCGAGGGCAAACTCGACGCAGCCGGCGCTTTGGGGCGCATCCGCTTCGGCAGCGCCGGCTGTACGGCCACGGTAATCGGGCCGCGGCGAGCGGATGGTCGCTGGGACGTGCTCACTGCCGCGCACTGCGTCAGCGGCGTCGGCCAAAAAGGGACCATCGCGCTCAAAGACGGCCGATCGCTGGCAATTCGCGTGGTCGCGCATCACCGGACTCCCGACGTCGCCTGGTGCGTGACCGACGAGGTTGTGCCCGATCTGTCTTACGCCCTGATCGCTGCGAAGAACCCCGAGCTGGGCGTACCGATTTGGCACATGGGCTACGGGGTCGATCGGCCAGGCAACCGCGAGACGGGAAACGTCGCTGCCCCGGAGAACTCGCAGGGGCAACTGCGGATGGTACTCAGCGTCTCGTCGGGCGATTCCGGCGGCGGCATCTTTCGGACCGATACGAATGAATTGGTATCGGTCGTTTGCTGCACCAGCGGCATGGCGCGGCAAGCGTCGATGTGGGGCTGCTCGGCGGAGACGGCCCGACGCACGCGCCCCCAGTTGACGGACGCCGACGACTCCTGGATCCCCGTGCCGATCCCAATTTGCAAAGTCGGCCAACGCGAGAGGCTCCCGCAGGACGATTGGCGCCCCATTCCCATTCCACTCGGTCCCCATGTGTCGTCTGGTTCGATCCCCAACTGAACTGCGGAGATATCGATGCGCAGCTTTAGCGATAACGCCGGCCGGACCTGGATCGTCGCCATCAACGTGGCGACGGTCAAGCGGGTTCGGGGTCTGCTCAAGATCGACATCTACAAGCTGGTCGACGACGGCTTCAAGGCCCTGGGAGCGCTCGTCGGCGATCCGGTCCAGCTCGCCGACGTACTCTTCTGCATCTGTAAGGACGAAGCGGACGCCAAACAGATCAGCGACGAGGACTTTGGCCGAGCGCTCGCGGGCGATGCGATCACCCTGGCGGCCGACGCCTTCCTGGAGGAGCTGATCGATTTTTTCCCCGAGGCGAAGGCGCGGGGCAGCCTTCGCAAGATCGTGGCCGAGAGCAAGAAGGTTCGCAATCATCTACTGAGCCACGCCGAGGCGGTCCTGGATCAGTTCGATGCCGAGCGCGAAGCGAACAGATTGATTCGCTCGTTTGGCACTGCGCCGGAGTCCTCGGCGTCTGCCCCGATCCCTTCACCCTCCGCGAACTCTGCCTGATGGCCGAAGCGAGGAGCAAGGAACGCTGGTCGCATACCTCGGCTCTGCTGGCGCTGGAGGCCAACATCCACCGCGACCGCAAACGCAAGCCGACGCCGTACCGGCCCTCTGACTTCAACCCGCATCGGCAGCGACCGGGACCCGCGACGGTGCGAGCCCCCGTCAGCGTACTCAAGACGGTATTCGTGGATCGGAGGTAGTTCATGGCCGGCGCCTCGGGGATACGTGCGGGAGCGGCCTACGTCGAGCTTCACGTTCGCGACAACCGCCTGACTGCGGGCCTCAAGCAGGCGACGCAGAAGTTGCAGGCGTTCGGAGCCGGCATCACTTCCGTGGGCACGAAGTTCCTGACGTTGGGGGCCGCGCTCGGAGCGCCGCTGCTGTTGGCCGCCAAGACGTTCGCCGACATGGGGAGCGACCTGCTGGATATGTCGCAGCGCACCGGCGTCGCCGTCGAGGCGCTTTCGGGGCTGCGCTACGCGGCCGAGCAGTCCGGCGCCGGGGCCGAGGAACTCGAGAAAGGACTGCGGACCATGAACCGGACGGTAATCGAGGCGGCGCGCGGCTCTGCGTCGGCGCGCCAGGCTTTCGGCCGACTGGGGATCGCCGTAGAGGACCTGAGCGGGCTTTCTCCCGATCGGCAATTCGAACTGATCGCCGACCGATTGTTCACAGTGCAGAATCCGGCCAATCGTGCCACCATTGCGATGGAGATCTTTGGCAAAACCGGCGCTCAACTGCTTCCCCTCTTATCGACCGGAGCGGAAGGGATCCAGGAGCTGCTCCGCGAGGCCGATCGCCTGGGGCTGACGATGAGTACCGACGACGCTCAGGCGGCCGAAGCGTTTGGCGACTCCCTGTCGGCGCTGTGGAAATCCCTCAAGCAGGTCGTCTTCGCGGTGGGAGGCGCCCTGGCGCCAACGCTTAAAGACATTGCTCAGTGGGTGACCCAAGTCGCCGCGGCCTTTGGCGACTGGATCGATGAAAACCGTGAAGTGGTGACCATCGTCGGCGGGCTAGCCGTGGGCTTGGTGGCGGTCGGGGCCGCCATGCTGATCCTGGGTCCGCTCATCACCGGCATCGGCACGGCGCTGGGTCTGGTCGGCGCCGTAATCACCGGCTTCGGCGCAGCTATCGGCCTGCTCGGCGCCGCCCTCGCCGCCTTGCTGTCGCCGATCGGCTTGGTGGTCGCGGCCGTCGCCGGCATTACCGCCGCGCTCGTGCTCTCGACCGATCAGGGCAATCAGGCCCTGGGTTCCCTCAGTACCGGCTTCGAGTCGCTCTTGGGCGCGGCGGGCACGGCCTGGCAAGGCATCAAAGACGCCATCGCTGCCGGCGATCTTCCAGGAGCGATGGAGGTCGCGTGGCTGGGCATCCAGGTCGTCTGGCAAACCGGCATCGCTGCTCTGAGCAGCGCCTGGCGCGGCTTCAAAGAGTACTTCGTCGATCTCTTCTGGAGCGGCATCTACGCCGTGGCCGGCGCGTTCAACACGGTCTGGACCGGGATCGAGGTCGCTTTTTGGACCGTGGTGAACGCGATGGCCAACGGTTGGGACACGTTTTGCACGGGGTTGCAAATAGCGTTCAACGAATTCGTCGGCTTTTTCCGTCGTGCCTGGGCCAGGGTGCGGAGTCTGCTCAGTCCGCAAGCGGCCCAGCGCGAAGTCGCGGCCATCAATCAGGAAGTCGAGGCCCAAAACCGCGAGGCCCGCAATCGCCTCAATCAGCGCGTCAGCGGCCGCGGCCAGCAAACCGAACAGGCCCGCGAAGCGGGCCAGCAACGGCAGAACGCACTGATGCAAGCTCAGGAACAGGAACGCATGCAGCGGCAAGCCGGCATGGCCGCCGCCGGCGACGCCGACCAGCAGGCCGTCGCCAATGCACGCCGCGCGCTCGATGATCGCGTCGCCGAGTTGGCGGCCCAGCGCGAGCAAGCCGAACTGCAGCGGCAGATGGCGGGAACGGACGGCGACGACCGCCGCCGCTCCGAACTTGACCTGGAAGGTCTCGATGAAGCCGAGACCAAGACCGACGCCAAAGGGACGTTCAACGCCCTGGCGATTCAAGGCATGGGGAGCGACAGCCTGAGCGAACGAACCGCCCGGGCCACCGAGCAGGTCGCCACCAACACGCGCCGGCTGGTGCAGGAAGCTCAACACGGCGGCCTGGTATTCGCGTGAGGATAATATGCCCGTCGTCATCCTGGAAAAGTACAGCAGCCGCCAAGCGACCGTCAGCGCCGAAAGCCCCTCGGCCGATTTGGAGTTCATGGTTCTGGGGACCGAGGACGAACTCGAGGTCAAAGTTCTGGTCGAGGCGACGATCCCCGTTCTCTATGCCGGGCTCGTCTTCCAGAGCTACCACATCGAGCACCAAGGCGGCGGCGTCTGGGAGGTCTCGTCGCGCTACGGCAAGAAGGAGCCCAAAGAGCCCGGCGCGTCGAGCTTCAGCTTCGACACCGGCGGCGGCACGCAGCACGTCACCCAGTCCAAGGAAACCGTCCAGCGCTACGGCGTCTCGAACCTGACCGCGCCCGACTTCAAGGGCGCCATCGGCGTCGCCAACGATTCGGTCGAAGGGACCGACGTCACCGTCCCGGTCTACAACTTCACCGAAACGCACTACATCCCCGTCGCCCTCATCACCCAGGCCTACAAGAAGAAGCTCTTCGAGCTGACCGGCGCCGTCAACGACGCTCCCTTCAAAGGCTTCGACGCCGGCGAAGTGCTGTTCATGGGCGCCTCCGGCTCGCAGCGCGGCCGCGACGACTGGGAGATCACCTACCGGTTCGCCGTCAGCCCCAATGCCGAGGACCTCGTGATCGGGGACATCGCAGGGATCGAGAAACGGGGTTGGGACTATCTCTGGGTTCGCTACGCCGACGCCGAGGACGAAAACACGCTGGTGAAGCAGCCGGTCGCCGTCTACGTCGAGCGCGTCTACGAGGAGGGAAACTTTTTCTTGCTGGGGATCGGGGTCTAACATGGCGGGCGATCCGCTCAAAAAGGTGCTGCCGGGTCAGCGGCTCGAACTCCCCGCGGGGGCGTTCAACGCCTTCATGGACGCGGCCCGCTACGTCCGCAGCCATCAGCACGACGCCGCTCGAGATTCGGCTCAGGAACTGCGCCAGACCGCCATCGTCAAAATCCGCAATCAAACGGAGGAGGATCTGCCCCGCTACGCCGTGCTGGCGCTCGGGAACCCCATCATCGGTCCCGATGTCAACCTGCGCGAATTCAAGAACAAAGTCAACTTTAACGGCGACAAACCGGGCGCCGCGCCGCTGCGGCAGAAGCCCGTGGTGCTGCTCGATCCGCTCGGCGCCGGCGCCATCGGCCGAGGCATCCTCGCCGGCGTCACGCCGGTGCAGATCGACGTCGTCCGCGAAAGCGATAGGGCCGCCGAACTGGCCGAAGACGAAACGGGGCACTTGCGCAGCACGCCGTATGGGCAGACGCAGATTCTTTGGAAAGAACCGGGCACGGGCATCAAGTGGGCGGTGGTGCGCCTGGGCGATCGGCCTCGTTTCGCGGTTTTTGAGCTGACCGGCGATTGGACCCCAGCCGTGACGCCCGAGCCCGAGGGCTGGGCCAAGATGGAAGGCTGCAAGCCGGCCCTGTTCTTCCAAGACGAAGGAACCTATCGAGCCGACGAAACCGAACCCGGCGAAACCCTCTGGCACCAAGTCGGCTTTGCGGCCGACGAGCGCGATGCACTCGTCGACTTATTTAAGACCACGGGCGTCTGGTCCGCGAAGTTCGGACGCGGCGACTGGGTCTGGTGCATCTGGAACGAACGCGAAAGTCGCTGGCAGATCCTGGCGCCGCACGAAGACCACTGGCGGTTCGAGCTGCTGACCGCGCTCAATCGCTGCAGCAGCGCCCTGGCCCAACTGGTCCTCTATCGCGACGGCAGTTGGCGGCCAGTAAATCTGACCTTTACCGTACACGACTCCGTCGGCATCGTCGGGGCGGAGGGGTGCGCCGCGAACGCTTCGGGTTCCGGCAACGCGGCGGCCAGCGCGGCTCCGGCGGGAAGCCACGGGATCGCCAAACATTTTGCCGACAGCGGCAAGTGGGAAGTCTTGGCGCTGGGCCAAGGCTGCCAGCCGCCTTCGTCCTCGTATTCCTCGTCGGGTTCGAGTTCGGCATATACGTCGTCAAGCAGCGGCAGTGGCTCGTCGTCCGCGAGCGGGTCGAGTTCGGGTTCTCATTCGTCCGGATCGGCCTCGTCTGGTTCGTCGCTCCCGGGGTCGTCAAGTTCGGGCATCCCGTCGGGATTGTCCGGTTCGTCGCTCCCGGGGTCGTCGAGTTTAGGCTTCCCGTCGGGATCGAGTTCGGCCGGTTTGTCGATCCCTGACTCGTCGGGCGTTTCCTCGGACTCGGGCACTTCGCCGAGCAGTTCCTTAGCCATCGCTTCGAGCAGCAGTTCCTCGGCAAGTTCCAGCAGTTCGAGCGGCGCTCCGGCCTCTGCCGTCGCCTTTCAGGAAACCGACGTCCGCTGCGAATCAGGCAGGCTCATCGTCTACCGACGCACCATCACGTTGGTCCTGCAACAGGGCGCCTTGACCAAAAGCGAAGGTCCGTGGATGTTCAGCCATTCCGCCGGCTGCTGTTGCTGTGCAGGCTGCTCCAGCGGATCGAGCGGCAGCTCCTGGGGGTCGAGCGGGACCGGTTCGTCCGGCAGCGGATTTGCTCCGTCCTCGTCCCTCCCCGGCAGCGGGCCCGCCGACTACGCCGCTTTTCCCGAGGGCGAGCTGGCCCTCGCCGGCGACGCGGACGCACTGTATCTGCCGGCGACGCATTATGCACCCGCCAGCTCGGGCGAGTTGGCCCTCGAAGGCGATTGCAACGCAACCTATCACACGGCTTCCGTCTACCAGCCCGCCAGCCCAGGCGATCTGGCAGTCGAAGGCGTCGGGAACGTCGCCTACCAGCCCGCCGCACCATTCCAACCCGTCAGCGCCGGCGACTTGGCTGTCGAAGGCGAAGGGAATTCCGCTTACCAGCCGTCGAGCGGCGTGCAGCACTCGCCCACCTCTGAAGGCGAACTTGCTGTCGAAGGCGAAGGCAATGTGTCCTTCCAATCCGGGTAGCCCATTCGTGCAATTCCGCTGTAGCCCATTCGTGCAATTCCGCTGAAGCAAAGTTCCAGACATCCGGTCCTCAATCTCGAAAGGAGATTCTCATGGCCATCGTCTTTTCCAATGACGCCGAAACGACCCTGCTCGATCGGCTGCTCGGAGCCTCCGCTTCGGAAACCTGGCAATGCCGGCTGTTCAAAGGAGACGTGACGCCTGCAGCCGCGCATACTGCGGCCACCTACTCTGCTGTCGAAGCCGACTTCGGCGGCTACGCAGGACAGAATCTGACGGACCACGGCAACTGGCCCGCCGCCGCCAGCGTCTCGGGCAAGGCTCAGTCGCAATTCAGCGCCGAGGTCCCGTTCAGCTTCGGCAGCACTGGCGCGAGCAACTCGGTCTACGGCTTCTTCATCACCGATTCTAGCGGCCGGCTCATCATGGCCGAACGCTTCGCCGCCGGCCCCTACGCAATGGTCAACCTCGGCGACACCATCAAGGTCCGCCCCACTTTGCGTTTGTTCGATCCCAATTCGTGAGCCGGAGCCCAGGCCATGCGCGTCTTTTTCATCGGCTACCCGGGCGAGTTGGGCGGAGCTTGTACCGAAGCCTGGCACACCGTCAAGCTGTGGCGGCGCTTCGGCGCCCAAGTCCATCTCATCCCCACTTGGGGCCAGGCCTCGGAGGCCAAGGCGAAGCTCGACGCCCTCGGCTGCGTGACCCACTCGGTGATGCCCGAGGACATGGAGCGCGTCGAAGGCTTGGCCGGCCGCCCCGTCGTCAGCATGTGCAACGGCGAGTTCTTGCGCCACGCGCATCGCTTCCGCGCTATGGGCTGCCCGATCCTCTGGGCCAACTGCATGACCTTCCTCTTCGACCAGGAGAAACGCTTCTTCGCCGATCATGGTCCGTTCGAGGCGATGATCTATCAGTCGCAGTTCCAGCGTGCGCAGCTCGAGCCGCTGATGGCGCCTTTCGGTTACGATCCTGCAAACGGCCATCTGATCCGGGGCGCATTCGATTGCAGCGACTGGAACTTCGCGCCTCGGCCGCACGCGCCGGGCGAGGTCTTCGTCGTCGGTCGGGCCGCTAGGCCCGATCCCGACAAGTGGTCGAGCAATACTTGGTCCATCTACGAGCGCATCCAAGTCCGTAATAAGCGCGCGCTGATGCTCGGCATGGACGACCGCACCCACGCCAAGCTCGGCAAGCCGCCTGCCTGGGCCGACTGCCTCAAACCGATGGCGATCCCGGCGAAGCAGTTCTTCGCAGCACTCCACTGCCTGCTGCCCGTCAACGGCGGCGCGCGCGAGAATTGGCCGCAAGCGGGCCTCGAAGCGATGGCGGCGGGAGTGCCTATCGTCGCTCAAAACGACTGGGGCTGGCGCGAGATGATCCAGCACGGCGTTACCGGCTTCCTCGGTTCCTGCGATGAGGAATTGGCTCACTACGCGGCCCTGCTCGCCTACGACGAAGATCTGCGTCAGCGTATCGTCCGTGCCGCTCGTCAGCGGCTGGAGCAAGAGCATGCCGCTCCTGAAAAACTATGGACGGGTTGGCAAAGGGCGTTCGAGCGCGCCAAATATCACGGAACCATTGCCGCATAGTTTGCGCCCCACAAAGAGGTTATCCACCATGATGCTCGCCGCTCTGTGCTGCACCTATTTGCGTCCCGCGACGCTCGGACATCTGATCGAGTCCTTCCTACGCCAGGATTACCCGAAAGAGCTGCGCGAGCTGATCATCCTCGACGATGCCGGCCAGTACGACAATCGAGAAGGCGAGGGCTGGCGTTTGATCTCCGTGCCGCGACGTTTTCGGTCGCTCGGCGAAAAACGCAACGCCTGCGCCGCCCTCGCGTCGCCCGACGCCCAAGGATTCCTGGTCGCGGACGACGACGACATCTATCTGCCCCATTGGTTCGCGACTCAGGCGGAAGCGCTGAAACGGGCCGATTGGTCGCGACCCAGCTTGGTTCTGATTGAAGAAGACGGCGTCCTGCGCGAGCAAGAGACCAGCGGACTCTACCACGGCGGGTGGGCGTTCCGCCGCAACGCCTTCGACCGCGTTCGCGGCTACGGTCCCCTCAATAATGGGGAAGATCAGGAGTTGGCCGGCCGACTGGCCGGTTCGACCCAGTGCGATCCGTGCGAGTTCGCTAAGCCGTTCTACCTCTATCGCAACAACAATGGCAGCTACCACCTCAGCTGGATGGGCGACCGCGGCTATCAAGACTTGGCCAAGAAAGTTAACGAACCGGCGACGCCTTTGCATATTGGCTGGCCGCGCGACTTCACGAAGCTGCCGGTAGAGCGGCTCTTTGGCTTCGCGCCCCACGTTTCTCATCGGGAAGGAGGCATGCCCGTGGAACTGATCGGCCCGGTCCATGCCCCAGGCCGCGACGGGCCGACCAATGGCATGTATGCCTTGCAAAAAGCCCTACGCCAACGCATCGCCGAAGGGCTCGATTGGCTCTCGATCAAATCCCTTCCCGTCAGCAAAGGAGCCATGCCCTGGTTTTGGCACTGGGACGACCGCCGCTACGCCGCATGGTGGGATTCGCAAGGGCTGCCCTTCGTCCAAGGCCCGAACCTGCTTTTCACACACTCGGGTTCGCCGCGCATCGACCGCGAGGAATGCGCTCTGCTCGACGCCGCCCACTGCCGGGCCATGTTCTGCCACAGCGAGTGGTATCGCGACCTCATCGCCCAACACCGTGGACCCGCGAATCGGTCGCCGATCGTGCTGTGGCCCTACCCCATCGACCCTTGGCCCGGCGACCCTTTGAAAGCAGAATACGACCTGCTCCTTTACGCCAAAAACGGCCGCCGGCCCGGGTTGCTCGAGCACTTGGCCGAAGCCTTCCCGCGCCACATTCAGATCCACTACGGCCAGTACCATCGCGAACAACTCTTCGACGCCGCGCGGCGATCTTGGGCCTGCGCTTATCTTGCCGATGACGACCACGGTCCGCTGGCCTTGCAGGAAATCCTACTGGCCGGCTGTCCGGCGGTGGGGGTTCGCACGGGGGCGTCTCTCGTCAGGCACGGCGTTACGGGATGCCTCGTACAGCGATTGCCGCCTGGAAGACGCTGCGTCTCGACCGATTCGCACGAAGTCGCGTTGACCGAATTCATCGTCGCGATTCGGCGAGCACGACAGTTGGATCGTTCGGCGGTTCGCCTTGCCGCAAAAGCCGATTTCGAGACTGAAGCTATCGTAGACTGCGTCCTCTCGGCGCTAGACGAACAGCGAGTTTGAAAGTTCATTGATCGCGCTCGTCCCAAGCGTTTTCAAAGGGTTGAGTGCCGAAATCGTCCATCGTGTGGGATGCGATGGAGCAAGATCTTTTACTCACGCCGCGCCGTAGCCGAATCTTTGCCAGTTGCGCCGATTTTCATGGCCCAAGTCGTTGCAGATTCGCACTTTAGGGGCATTTTAGTAAAATGCGCTTGCACCGGGACCCTTATCGGTTACAGTATTTGCTGCGTTCAACCTACCTATTTGACGTAATCCGAAAGTTCGACAAAATCGGCCCCTTCGCTGGAGATTCAGGATGAAGTTCTCATTTCGGTCGTTTTGGTCCATTCACTTCAAAGCCTGGGAACGCCTTCTTGTCTTCAGCGACGACGCAATCGTGAACCTGAACAAGGCCAAGTTTTCTCAGCAATTTCCGGAGCGTCAGCTAAGGGCGTCCCAGCTTCGGTAACTTTACAATTTGCACGATGACTGCGATTGACCGGATAACCTGCTATCCAAGAATGACTTTCTAAACGTGTGATCCGGGCCTCTGGCAGGCTCTGGTTCAAGCGAGCGAGTGAACCTTGGTTGTCCGCACCCGTTCTCTCTCGTTGCTGCTTACTGTGTCTGCTCCGCTGTTCGCTTTCGGGTCAGTTTCGCGACTGAAGGCTTTTCGCATAGGCGGAATTAGCTCGTCTCCCTCTCCGGCTCTTTCTCAATCAGAGAAAAGGAAAGATTGTGAACCGAATATTTCGCAAAGAATGGTGGATGCGCTCCGTGTGGGACAATCTGCAGGCGGTTTGTGAAGTGGGTTACCAGCGGGTGATTCTCGAATCCAAAAGCGTTCTTCGCAGTGTGCGAAATGCCAAAGAAATGCTGCGGCGCAGCGGATTCTATCGACCGGAAATCGAGGCGCTCGAGTATCGGTACGCGCTCTCTTCGACGATTCTCGATAACGGGGACGCCGGTTTTTCAACCACGGGAACGTGGGTGCCGTATTCGAACCAGGGCTACCAGAACGACATCCATTACAGCGATCAAGGAAGCGGCAGCGACTTGGCCACCTGGTCGTTTACGGTAGACCCGGGCTACTACAAGGTCGCGGCGACTTGGCATCAGGAAGGTGACCGTGCGACCAACTCGCCGTTCACGGTCCTGGACGGCAGTACGTCGCTTGGCGTCGTGACTTTTAACCAGAAACTAGCGCCAGACGATTTTGCGGACTCCGGAGTCAACTGGGAGGACTTCGGGACCTACTTCTACGTGTCAGGCACGACGCTCAATGTGCAGCTGAGCAACGATGCGAACGGTTTCGTGATCGCCGATGCGATTCGTATCGAGCAGAACCTGGCGCCGACCGCGGTCGCCGACAGCGCAAACGCCAACCAGGGGGCAGCCGCCGTCATCACCGTCCTGACCAACGATACCGATCCCGAGACGGACGCCTTGGCCCCGACCATCGCCACCGGTGCGACGTACGGCAACGTCATCGTTAACAGCGACAGCACCATCTCCTACGTCCACGACGGTACGGCCAACAACAGCGACACCTTCACTTACTACGTCACGGACGCCTTAGGCAACGTCTCCAACACCGTCTCCGTCTTCCTTACCGTCAACTTGGCCCCCGCGGCCTCCGACGCGACCATCTCCGTCTTGCACGATCAGAACTACAGCGGCGCCTTCCCCGCCACCGACGCCGACGCGCTAGACGTCCTGTCCTTCAGCATCGTCACCGCCCCCAGCCACGGCGCCGTCGTCATCAACGCCGACAACTCCTACACCTACACCCCCGCCGCGGGCTACTCCGGAACCGACTCCTTCGTCTACGCCGCCTACGACGGCGCTCTTTCCAGCAACGGCACCATCACCGTCAACGTCATCGACAACGCCCCGAGCTTCACCGCGGGCCTCGACGTGACCGTCAACGAAGACAGCGGTGTCTACTCCCAGGTCTGGGCGACTGACATCTCCGCTGGACCCAACGAGACCCAGACGCTGACCTTCACCGTCACCAACGACCAAAACGCCCTCTTCGTCGATCAGCCGACACTCGCCGCCGATGGCACCCTCAGCTTCAAGCCCGCCGACGACGCCTTCGGCTCGGCCCAGGTCACGGTCTCCTTGAGCGACGGCCCCAACGCCAGCGCCGTGGCGACCTTCACCATCAACGTGACCTCCGTCAACGACGCACCGAGCTTCAACGCCGGCCTCGACGTGACCGTCAACGAAGACAGCGGCGCCTACTCCCAGGTCTGGGCGACCGCCATCTCCGCGGGACCCAACGAGCCGACGCAAACCCCCGCCTTCCAGATCCTGACCAACTCCAACCCCAATCTGTTCAGCGTCGGGCCCTCTCTCGCCGCCGATGGCACCCTCACCTTCACCCCCCTTGCCGACGCGCACGGTTCCGCGATCGTGACCCTTTTGCTCGCCGACAACGGCGGCATCGATAACGGCGGCGTCGACGCCAGCGCCATCGCGACCTTCACCATCAACGTGACCTCCGTCAACGACGCTCCCAGCTTCAACGCCGGCCTCGACGTGACCGTCAACGAAGACAGCGGCGCCTACTCCCAGGTCTGGGCGACCGGCGTCCCATGGGCAATCAATATCTTGTCCGGCCCC
Source organism: Gemmatales bacterium (assembly GCA_038217425.1). Classification (GTDB taxonomy): domain Bacteria; phylum Planctomycetota; class Planctomycetia; order Gemmatales; family Gemmataceae; genus JAIEPT01. The sequence continues at coordinate 3,408 of JBBQPM010000069.1, read as the reverse complement.
GCGAATGAGGCCGGCCAAGTCCTGAATTTCCAGGTACTGAGTAATTCAAACCCGAACCTGTTCGCAGTTGCCCCGACGTTGGATGCAGCGGGCGACCTGACATTTACGCCAGGGCAAAACAAATACGGGACCGCCGAACTTCAAGTTCGCCTGCACGACGATGGCGGTGTCGCAAACGGAGGCGTGGACGTCAGCGCTACGAGGCTCATTGTTATCACGATCGAACGCGTGAACGACGCTCCGCTTGGATCCAACAAGACCATCGGCGTGGCGGCCGGCTCCTCGCGCGTCATTGGATTGACGGATTTCGGCTTCACCGATGTTGCCGACCAGCCCAACTCTCATCAGCTCGAGCGGGTAATTCTGTCCTCGGTGCCGATCAAGGGCAAGCTGAAGTTGAACTGGGTCGATATCGACGCGATTCCTGCGGGCGGATTGGAGATCACGCGCGCGCAAATTCTGGGTGGCAGACTGACGTATACGACGCCGGCAGGAGCGCCCGTCGAAGCGAACTACGCGAATTTCGACTTTAAAGTGCGCGACAACGGCGGCACAGACAACGGTGGTCAGGACACCTCTGCGGCTCAGTATACGATTACTTTCAACCTGGTAGCAGCCGGCGGTGGCGGTGGCGGCGGCGGCGGTGGCGGTGGCGGCGGCGGCGGTGGCGGTGGCGGTGGCGGTGGCGGTGGCGGCGGCGGCGGCGGGAATACGCCTCCGATCGGAGCAGACAGCAACATTTGGCTGCCTGAGGATACCCCACTCCAAATTTTTGTGACGGATTTTGGTTTTGCGGATTTCGACGGCGATGGATTTCGCTCCATAATCGTCGATTCTACGCCCTTCCAGGGCGGACTATTCTTGGGTAATGCAGCAGTCGTCCCGGGACAGGAAATTGATACGACGAGCATCCAGGCCTTTGGCTTATACTACATGCCAAACGCAAACGTCAACGGTCTGGATGGCTTCGCATTTCGCGTGCGCGATACTGGCGGCGGAACGGATGTAGCGATCGGCGCCAATCTCATGTTTTTCAGCATTCTTGAGGTCAACGATCCGCCGACGTTTAATCCAGGTCTTGATGTCACTGTTGACGAAGATAGCGGGGTCTACAATGCGGCGTGGGCAACAGGTCTATCGGCGGGTCCGCTAAATGAACTCGGACAGTTGCTCGGGTTTGAAGTCACAGGAAACGACAATCCAGGACTTTTCAGCTCAGGCCCCATCATCGACCCGAACGGATTCCTGAAATTTACGCCAGCTGCCGATGCAAACGGAGTGGCGACAATCACGGTCTTTCTGCGCGATAACGGAGGCGGCCAAGATAGCAGCGCTCCTCATCCGTTCACCATCACTGTTCGCCCCGTCAACGATAAGCCTTCTTTCACTCCGGGACCCGATCTGGGAGTCAACGAGGACAGCGGCGCACTCACGATCCCCTGGGCAACCAGCATAGTGGCGGGCCCTCCGGAGGAGGTCGGGCAAGTGCTCACGTTCGACGTCGTGAGCAATACCAATCCCGCGCTCTTCGTGGAACAGCCGACCATTGACGCGGCGGGGAACATCTCTTTCAAATCGGCGGAGAACGCGTTCGGCGCCGCAACCATTCAAGTTCGCTTGCGCGACGACGGCCCCGTCGTATTCGGCGGGCAGAACGAATCCGCACCCGTTGCGTTCGTGATTACCGTCACGCCGGTCAATGACGCACCTACCTTCGTTCCAGGCGCCGACGTGGTTGTGAACGAAGACAGCGGAGCCTACGTCCTGGGCTGGGCGACGGCCATCACCGCGGGCGCTCCCAACGAAGCGGGCCAGGACTTGAATTTCGTCGTGACTTTCGTCTCCGCTCCGCTCCTATTTGAGATCCAACCGACGATCGCACCCAATGGCCATCTAAGCTTCACCTCGAAAGAGGATCGCCATGGCGAAGTGACAATACGCGCAAAACTGACGGATGACGGCGGGGAAGCGAACGGCGGCATCAATGTCAGTCCGGAAGTCGAATTCAAGATCATCATTCGATCGGTCAATGACGCGCCTATAACGGACGGCCGTACGATCGAAGCTTTCGAAGACGTCCCCTACTCGTTCTTGCGAGGCGACTTCATCTTCGGCGATCCCCATGATGATCCCGCGAATCAACTCTCTAGCGTCATCATTATGTCTCTGCCGACCAAGGGGGCTTTGTATTACGGCAATTTCGAACTAATTCAGGCCGACGTCGACGCAGGTTTCGAGGTTGAAGTGGGGGACTTGGATGTTGGGCTCCTGACATATCAGTCAAAAGTCGATGAATCCGGCCAGAACTACGCCACATTCCAGTTTAGGGTAAAAGACGATGGCGGAACCGACAACGGAGGGCAGGATACTTCGCAGGACGATTTCATTGCCATCAATGTTGCTTCCGTCAACGACGCACCCGAGGGCGCCAGCGCAACAGTGACCCTGCTCGAAGACAGTCTCTACGCATTCGCGTCGGCGGATTTCGGCTTTCGAGATCCTCATGACGTTGGGCAAGAGCTGAAGTCGGTGATCATAACGGCGCTTCCGCTCGAAGGGACGCTATTCCTGGGCCTGGATGCGGTCGCAGTCGGAGCGGAGATTCCGGCGGCGGACATTTTTACCGCACCGCTCTATTACGTCCCCAAGGCCAACGGAAATAATGGCGTCAACAATCACTACGATCGGATCAAATTCAAGGTTCGCGATACCGGCGGGGTCGCTAACTGGGGCGTCGATCTCTCAGTCAATGACGCCACTATTCGCTTCAGCGTCACGCCCGTCAACGATGCGCCGTCGGGAAACAATAAGCAGATCAATTTGGCTGCGGATTGGACGCGGCGAATGTACGTATCCGATTTCGGCTTTGGCGACCCCGACGATAATCCTACCCCGAACGTCCTTTCTAAGATCGTCATCTTGTCGATTGCCGGTGCCGGCGAGCTCAAGCTAAATGGCGCGGTGATTGCTGCCAATGCGATCCCTGCCGCCGGACTCGAAATCACCCGCGCTGACGTCGCCGCTGGCAAACTGCGATTCAAAGCTGCTGCCAACGCTCCTGCCGGAGCCAATTACGGTAGTTTCACGTTCAAAGTGATCGATGACGGCGGCGAAGCCAATGGCGGCGTCAATAAATCCGTGGACGCGAAAACGATCACCTTCAATGTCGTCCCGCCCGTATTTGGCGGCGGCGGCGGCGGGGGAGCGCCTGGAGCCACTTTCCCATTTGCAACCGACAACTATTATGTGATGACCCTGGACTCGACGTTTACTGGCTGTCCGGAGTCCGCTCATGTCGCTAGGATTGCGGGTGGAGAAATTTATGGCAACCACCTGAACAAGGAGACAGGTCATGACGCCGGCACGGAAGCCCTATCCCAGCGACATCAGTGACGCTCAGTGGAACAT
>JBBQPM010000068.1:0-31657 GCA_038217425.1 Gemmatales bacterium | reverse complement strand
TGCCGCTGGTTTACGAGGAGTTGCGCAAGTTGGCGGCACAAAAGCTGACGCAGGAGAAGCCCGGGCAGACGCTTCAGGCCACGGCTCTGGTTCACGAGGCATACCTGCGACTGGTCGGCACGGAGAAGAAACAGCCGGGCTGGGAGAGTCGAGGGCATTTCTTCGCCGCGGCGGCCCTGGCCATGCGCCGCATCTTGATCGACAGCGCCCGCCGCAAGCAGAGTCCCAAGCACGGCGGCCACCTGCAACGCCACGACGCCGAGGAGGCCCCGCTAGCCGTCCCCGAGTTGGGCGACGACGTGCTCGCGCTCGATGAGGCCCTGGACAAGCTGGCAGTCAAAGAACGCCGTCACCGCCAGCCAGTCCCGGCAGGAACAGATCGACAAGGCCGAGCGGGTGTTAGTCGGCAAGCGGCGGCGGGCCGTGCTGGGCGAGTATGTCGGCAGCAAATACCTCGTCTATGGGTTCGACGTGGTGTGCATCGGCAGCCGTCGCGAAGTGGGACGATGAGTCGGTTCCTTGCTCAGGGATAGCCATCCCTGGGCTTTCGCAGTATAATTCCCGTTCCGAAATCGAACTGCGAACCTTCGTGATGAGGAGTCAAATAATGGAAAGTCGGCCCCGTACCAAAGCGTCCCGCAAGCGTCTCGCCAAGATCAAGAACGACCGCCGACTCAAGAAGCACGCCAGCAAGGTGATGCCGATGCTGTCGCGGCCCAAGGGCCAGGCCAACGTCTAGTACAAACTCCCCTCTCCCTCCGGGAGAGGGGCTGGGGGTGAGGGGGAAGACGTGCTGTCAAAGTGAGCCTATTTCCCCTTAACGCCGCGGCCTCCCCGCGGCGTTGGCGTGCGCGGCGGGAGGCTATATGCCGCGAATCCTGTTCGTCACCGGTAAACTCGCCGAGCCGGCGCTGCGCCGCCTTCTCGCGGAACTCGCGCCCAAAGCGGGTTTCGACTACGTCCTCGCCGTGTTGCCGATCACCGTCGCCGCCCTCGCGCCCACTTCCTGGATCGCCCGTCATCTCACCCTCTCCGAACCGATTGATCGAGTTGTGCTCCCGGGTCTGTGCCCCGGCGATCTCGAACCGCTCACGTCGCGCTGGCCGAGGCTCGTCATCGAGCGCGGGCCGAACGATCTGCGCGATCTCCCCGAGCACTTCGGGCAGGGCGCGTCGAAACGCGAAGGTTACGGGCCGTACGACGTTGCCATCCTCGCCGAGATTAACCATGCGCCGCGCCTTGCGCGCGCCGACCTGCTGACGCGCGCGAAAAAGGCGCAAGCCGACGGCGCCGACCTCATCGATCTCGGATGCGATCCGGGCGCCGAATGGAGCGAGGTCGGCGAAGTCGTCGCCATGTTGTGCAGCGAAGGGCTGCGAATTTCGATTGATACGTTCAGCTGCGCGGAGGCGGCCGCAGCTGCCAAGGCGGGGGCTCAGCTGGTGCTCAGCGTCAACCGCACGAACCGCGCCGCGGCGCGCGATTGGGGCTGCGAAGTCGTCGTCGTTCCCGATGAACCGAGCACGCTCGGCGGGCTTGAAGAGACGATGGAATATCTCGAAACGCATCGCGTCCCCTTCCGCGCCGATCCGATCCTCGAGCCGATTGCCTTCGGCTTTGCGAACTCTCTGGGCCGGTACCTCGACGTGCGCCGGCGCTTTCCGAACGTTGAAATTCTCATGGGCGTCGGCAATCTCACCGAACTCACCGACGTCGATTCGGCGGGGGTCAACGTCGTGCTCCTGGGCTTCTGCCAGGAGCTGGGAATTCGCAGCGTGCTGACCACCGAAGTCGTCACGTGGTGCCGATCGTGCGTGAAGGAACTCGACCTCGCGCGGCGTCTCATGCATCACGCGTGCAGTCGGTCGATGCTGCCGAAGCATCTGGAGCCGGGCTTGCACCTGTTGCGCGACGCAAAATTGCGCGCGCACGGCGAGGAGGCGCTCGCGCAGCTTGCTAAGCAAATCACCGACAAGAACATTCGCCTATTTGCCGAGCGCGGCGAGCTGCACGCGATGAAGGCCCAGACGCACGTGCGCGGGACCGATCCGTTTACGATTTTCGAGGAAATTTCCAGGCGAAACGAGATTGACGGGTCTCATGCTTTTTATCTAGGATGGGAGATGGCGAAGGCGGCGCTTGCGCTTCAGCTCGGCAAGAATTATGTGCAAGACCAGGCGCTGGAGTGGGGCTTCTTGACGCGCGCGGAGACGAGTCATCGCGCGGCAAAGCCGAAAATCTCGGAAAAATAGGACGAAACGGCCTTGGTCGATCTTGTAATTTGTAAACGAACGGGTAACATCCTTGAGATATACGGCGAGTGCGATTGATGATGTGTTATGACTCCACTCAGACGCACCGTGGCACCCGAGTCAACTGTTGGAGGCTCACGAGTTTTTTATGAACGACATGGAAGAGCGGACCGGGCTCGAAACCCCACGCGTCAAGTCGATGGAACTGATCCCTGACGACGATGAACCTCCCGGTAAACCTAGACGCCATCCGCTCTGGCGTAACGTCTCCAAAAAGAACTGGGACTGCTGGCGTTGGCAATCGCAAAACGCCATTCGGTCGGTACGCCAGCTCCGAGACCTCATCCCCTTCTCCGAGGAAGACCTCGAGATCATGGGCAAGCTGGAATCGGAGTTCAAGCTCGCCATCCCGCCGTACTACTTCTCCCTCATCAACTGCGATGATCCCAACGATCCCATCCGACTGCAATCCGTCACCGATCCCCGTGAAGCTAACAGCAACTTCGAGCTCGAAGATCCCTTGGAAGAGGACAAGGATTCTCCGGTCGCGGGCATCACGCACCGCTACCCGGATCGAGCGCTCATGGTCACCACCCACGTCTGCACCATGTATTGCCGCTTCTGCACCCGCAAACGCGCCACCATGGTCCGAGGCGGCTGGGATTCCGTCAGCCGAGACGACGAACGGATGATCGAGTACATTCGCTCGCACAAAGAAATCCGCGACGTCATCGTCTCCGGCGGCGATCCCCTGACCCTGCCCTACAACAAACTCCGTTACTTCCTCTTCGCCCTACGCGACATCCCCCACGTGGACGTCATCCGCATCGGCACCCGCGTCCCGACCACCCTGCCGCAAAAGCTCTACGACAAGGAACTCGTCGACATCCTCGCCCAGGCAGAGAAAGTCTGGATTCAGACGCACTTCAACCATCCGCGCGAGATCACGCCGGAAGTCGCCCGGGTCTGCAAGACGCTCCTGCGTCACGGCATGCCCCTCAACAACCACACGGTCCTCATGAAGGGGATCAACGACGACCTCGAGACGATGCGGAAGCTGATGCGCGCCCTGCTACGCGTCAAGATCCGCCCGTACTACCTCTTCCACTGCGACCCCGTAACCGGCGCCGGCCACTTCCGGACCTCCGTCTGGAAGGGACTGGAAATCATGGAAGGCCTGAGGGGCCACATGTCCGGACTCGCAGTGCCGACGTACGTCGTCGACAGCCCGCACGGCGGCGGCAAGATCCCGCTCATGCCCAACTACCTCGTCTCCGCCTCCGACGACTGCGTCGTGTTGCGCAACTACGAAGGCATGCTCGTGCGTTACCAGGCCGAGGACAAACCGACGACGGTCAAGCCGGCCGAAGTCAACCGCGGCGTCAGCGCACTGGTTCAAGGCGACCGCACCGCCATCCTGCCGCAAGACAGCGAACGATTGGCCCGGAGGCGCCGCAAGGCGCTGAAGACGATCTCGCTCAAGACGCTCGACGTTCAGACGGAAGCCCCGTCCTCATGCGGCAGCGAAGCAGGCTGCGACAGCCACGAGGAAGAGTTGGTCGCCGCGGGCTCAAGGTAGAAATTCGAAGCACTTGAAAGCCGCCGCTCCCCGAGAGCGGCGGCTTTTTTTGTTGCGCCCGATGATTAGCGCCAATCGCCCGACATGACGAACGCCGCCCAGAAATAGGGGGACAGCGCTCCGCCGCCGTTGCCGGGGGGCTGATGGAGCTTGCCGTGGAGCGCGGCAATCTGCGCCTGGCGTAGCGCCTCGGCCTTCGTCAGGCCGCGCTGCCAAAGGTTGCGGTATACCTCGACCATCAAGGCCTGAGTAGCATCGTCGTCGACTTGCCAAAGACTGGCGATCGTGGTGCGAGCGCCGGCGAGGTGGAACGCTCGCTGCAGACCGAAGATCCCCTCGCCGCCGGCCGTGGTCCCCAGTCCCGTTTCGCATGCGGAAAGAACGACCAGCTCCGCGTCTCCCAGCGGCAGATCGACGATCTCTTCACCGGTGAGGAGGCCGCCTGACCCCTGGTTGGCGCCGGCGAGGACCAGGCCGGTGAGAACGAGCGGATTTCTGCCCACGAGTGCGGGGAGGACGGCAGGGGTTTTGGGCATGGCCAGTCCGACGCCTTCGACGTAGGACGCCGGCGGCAGTGCGGACGTCAGCGCGGAACGTGCATCGGGGTCGGCGAAGAAGCCATGCGTGGCAATGTGGACGTAGCGTCCGCCGGGTAACGCCTGGGCGAATCCAGCCTTGTCTGCCGACTTGCCGGTGAGCTGCCGAACGTCCTTGCGAAGCTTGGCGATTTCCTCGATCTCGCGCTCGGCGCCGGGGAGAAAGCCCCAGCCTTTCCGCGTGACCCCCTCCGCTCCCCGATGCCCGGCCGAGACCTGCGGAGTCGCGTCGTCGTAGGTGACGCCGCCGACGAGCAGGGTCTGCTTGCCGGCCGGGAGCGTTTGCGTCAACGTGGCGAGGACTTGCTGTCCGAACGACGCGTTGACGATGGCAAATTCTTCGAGAAGGAAGGTGCCGGGTTTGGCTCCGGGGAGGGCGGCGAACGGCAGCCTGGCGAGGGCGCCGTCGGGGATGACGACGGCGGTCTTGATGCCGGGGAGTTTCCGAGCGACCGGTTCCCAGACGTGCTGGCGCAGAAACTGATCCGGAGGCGCGAGCTTGGGATCGCGCAGAGGCGGGAGATCGACGCGTCGGGCGCCGCGCGGCTGCTTTCCGGCCTGGGCGAACATCTCGCGCCAGTCGGCGACCGCGGAGTCAATGGCGTCGGCGGGACCGAGATCGACGCGGTGCAACTCCAGCTTGCCGGCCACGACGCGCAGCAGAAACGCCTCATAGCGAGCGCCGGCGCCGGGCTGATACGATCCGTCAGCCAACTTGGTCCACGATTTGAGGCGAACGAACTCGACGACGGCGACATCTGCGGGGAGCAAACCCACAAGATCGGCGGGGGTCGCGGCGAACCGTTTTTGTTCGCGCAGGAAACCGGCGCTGAGCCCGGCCAACTCGCGTTCGCAGCGTTCCTTCTCTTCGTTCAGTTCGACGATCTTTTGCTCGAACTTGGCCCGCGTCGTCTCGTAGCTCGGGACGTCTTTGGGATCCTTGTAATCGCCCGGCTCGACCAGGACGCGGGCCTTGCTCGGATCTTCGCGGGCGGAGAGGAACTCGGCCAAGCGTTTGCGGGCAGCGTGCAGACGCAGGAGCGCCGATTGCGCCTCGGGAGTGTCGGCGGACGCTTGCCTGCGCGCCGTGAGGGCCCGGGTGGCGAGGCCGCGCGCCTTCCACAGGGCGGTGAATGTTTCGGGGGTCACGTCCTCGCCGAGGTGTTTGAGCGTCGCCAGGAGCGGATCGAGTTCGGTGACGGAAGCAAGGAAGCGCAACGCGTCGGCCTCCGCGAGCATGGGGAGTTGATCGCGCGACCAGCGGTCCTTGACGTCGAGCGCTTCGAGCAGGGCCTGCTTGGCGCCGGGCAGGTCGCCACTTTGCAAGCGAGCCTGTCCGAGCATGGCCGAGAGTTCCGCCCCCTGCCGCGAGATCGGGCCCTGCTGCTTTCGGTAGATGTCCCGCGCCGCGGCAAAGTGCTTCGCTGCCTCCGCATGCTTGCCTTGCGCCTGGTAGAGCAGCCCCAGGCTCGTCATCGTAAACGCGACGGTCGGTTGACGGTCGGCGTGCGTTCCTTTGAGGCGAATGTCGAGCGCCTGCTTCAGGTGCTTCTCCGCCTCGCCGAGTTCGCCCAGATCGCGGTAACACGCTCCGACGAGATTGAGCAGGTGCGGATCGTTCGGATTCTTGGCGAGCGGTTTCTGGTAAAGTTGAATGGCCGACTTGACGTCTCCCTGCAACCGCGTGACGGCGGCGAGATTGAGCAGTGCCTTTTCCTTGTCGTAGTCCGACGCGTCGCTCTCGAGTACCTCATTGAAGTAACGGGCGGCGCCGGCGTAATCGCCCAGCTCCACGCGCAGGACCGCCAGGTTATTCCCGGCCGTTCGCGTCTGAAAGTGCTTCGTTCCCAGAGCCTTGAGCAACGTTTCGTACGATTGCTCGAGAATCACGCGTGCCGAGGCGTAGTCGCCCTGCTGCCGCAGCACGACCGCCAAATCGCCGCGCGTCGAGGCGGCGTCGGGGTGACTCGCCCCCAGTTTTCCCGCGAGCAGCAAGACGGCTCGGTCCAGATAGCGTCGGCTTTCCGTGACTTCGCCCCGGTGATAGTGGATGACTCCCAGCACGCCGCAGGCGTATCCGACGTCCGCGTGGCGCTTGCCGTGCGCCTTCTCGCGTTTGCCGAGAACTCCTCGCAGCAGCGCCAGCGATTCCTCGACCTTCCCGTCTTTCAGATCGAGAATGCCGAGGAATTCTTCGGTATCGGCCGTATGCGGATTGTCGGCTCCGAGCAGCTTCGAGCGAATCTGATGCGCCTCGACGGCGAGCGGGCGAATCGGTTGCGACTCTCCGGACTTGAGCTTCAGGTTTTCGAGAAGGGCGCCTCGCATCAGCAGTTCCGCGTGGCCGAGCGAATCTTTGCCGAGCGGCGCCGGAGCCGAGGCGGGGAGCGGAAAGTATTCGAAATTGGCGGCCACGATCCAGGTTCGGTAGTCTTTGACGCTCCAGACGGCGATTGCTTGTTTGCGTGCCTCGAGGCCGTATTTGGGCTCCTTGATGCCGAGCGATTTTTGCATTACGGCGAGACGATCGAGCGTCTGAATCCAGGCCGAGAGATCTTTGGCCGGGGTGAACTTCGGCGGCGGAGGCGGGCCGGGGGCGTATGTCCCCGCCAAAATCTCGATGCGCGGATAACTTGGCTTTCGCTGCACGAACACCACCGCCTCCGCCGACGTCGTCGCCTTGAGATTCGGATCGTTCGCGATCTCCGCCAAACCGTCGTAACATTGCTTGAGGAGCGCCCGGCCGTCGTCGGCGTTGCCCAGTCCCTCCTCAGCCCAGGCGAGATTGCGCAGCGACTGCAACGTGTCGGGATGTTTGGCTCCGAGCGCCTCTTTGCGTTGGCGAAACGCCTCGGCAAACGACCCCTTCGCCTTCTCGTAACGCGCAAGCCGGTAGTACGCCACGCCGAGATCGTTGCGTAGCCGGGCTTGCAGCGTCGGGTCGGCCTTCATCGACATCACAACGGCGGCATGGAGCGTCGTCTCGGCTTCTCCGTACTGATCGAGCAGCAGTTGCAAGCTGGCGACGCGATGGGCTGCAGTTAGAGCCTGCGCGGAGTCGGCGCCTTGGGCCTTGACGACCGTCTCGCGGGTCTTCAGCGCCTCGGCGAGCGTCTCGGCAAATTTGCCGTCCTTGGGGAAGTCGTCGCTGAACTGCGCGTGGGCTGGGCCGTACGCGAGGAAGATGAGCAGAAACGAAATGGGACGCATGACGTTCCTTTTATGAGATGGCTGCGAGCTTTCCCAGAATCGCGGCGTAGTGGTCGAACTCCAGGCCGTCGACGCTCAGCGTCGGCTTCCCCGTCACGCCGTCCACGAGCGGGCCCTTCTCGACCATCAGCTTGAGGATCTTGCGTTCGTTCGCGGGATCGGCGAGTAACGGGTGCAGCTTCTTCCCTTTGAGCAGCCAGACGCCCGCGGCCAGGCCGTACGCGCCCCAGTTGCTGATGCCGGCGACGATCAGGAGCTGCGTCGGCAGCCGGCAACCGATGCGTCCGCCATTGGGGATGTTCTTACGCAGCACGTCCCAGGGAATCTTGCCCATGCCGATCTCGTTGCCGCCGTCGCCGATGCCGATGGTCGTGAAGCTCGGATCGACGAAGCCGAACTCGAAGAGCCAGTGCGCCGGGCTCAGCTTCTCGGTGATGTCGATGCCGCGCATGGTTTGACATCGGCCCTGCGCCTCGGTCGGTACCTCTTGCAGGAAGTCGAGCATCGCCTGGGCGCCCTGGCCTTGCAACTGGATCTGAATCGAGCTGAGCGCGTGCGAGGGCCCGGGGCGCTCGAGGCTGATGAGATGCGTCAGTCCCGGCAACTTGCCGATGATCGCGGAATAGTACGCCTGGTGCCCAATGGCGAGCGCTTTGTCCCACGCCGGCAGCACGAGGACGTTCACTTTTTTCTGCATGCTGCACGCGGCCAGGCCCGCGGCGAGCGCCTTGGCGCAGAACGCATCCGTGAGCAACGTGACTTCGATGCCGAGCGGCGCCAGCGCTCGCGCCAGGTACACCGCGCCGAGCGGGCCATCGGTCTCGCCGACCGGATCGGGCTCGGCTCCCGGGATGTAAAAACCGGTCACGATGCCGAGCTTTGCCTTGGGCGTCTCGGCGATGCTTTGACAGGCCGTGCGGAAGTCGTCGGGGAGCAGGTTGATGAGGTTGCGCTCGGGATCGGACTGCAGGCCGCGTTTGCCGACATCCTCTTGAATCAGGTCGCGGATCTTGTTGAGTTGTTCGTCCTTCACGGAGAGTCTCCTCACGGCTTCATGACGTAAGCGAACTTGCCGCGCCAGCCCTTGGGTAGCTCGGCGGTCAGAGTGATCGGTTCGTAGCGGATGGGGTGCAGGAACGTCAGCGAGCGCGCGTGCAGAGCGATGCCGTTGCCGAAGGTGCGGATCGAGCCGTAGCGAGCGTCGCCGATGATCGGGTAGCCGTGATGCGCGAGCTGCACGCGGAGCTGATGCGTACGTCCCGTCTGCGGCCTGACCTCGAGCCAGGTGAGATCGCCGTGGCTTCCCTTCTTCTGAAAGTGGAGCAGCGCCTGTTTGGCTCCGGGCAGCAGCGGGGCGACGACTTCGACGCGTTTGTCGACCTTGAGGAGCCAATCTTCGAGGGAGCCGGCCTGTTTTTCGACTTTGCCGTCGACGATGGCCCAGTAGACTTTCTCGATGGAGCCCTGGCGAAACTGATCCGAGAGCCGGGCGGCCGCTTTGCTGGTGCGGGCGAAGAGGAGCACGCCGGAGACGACCTTGTCGAGCCGATGGACGATACCGATGAAGACGTTGCCGGGCTTCTGGTACTTTTCCTTGAGATACGCCTTGGCGGCGCGGTCGACGGTTTCTTCGCCGCCTTCCTGGAAATGCGTGCTGGGCCAACCGCTCGGCTTGTTGACGGCCAAGACGTGGTTGTCTTCGTAGAGGATGTCGAGTTCCGGAAGCATGGAATTTAGTTTCCAGGGAGCGGGCGACTCGTCATATTGTATGAGGATCGAATTGCCGAGCCGGAAGCGTGAGCGACGATTTTGCGAAGATCGTCGCTCACGCTTCCGGCTCGGAACCAATAAAACGAGGACGCCGTGAAACATCTGACGCTCGCCTGCGTTCTGCTCATGCTATCGGCGCTCCACGCTCAGCCCGAAGCGCTCCCCGACGGGCTCAAGGCGCTGCAGCATCCCGACCCCGACGTGCGTTACCGGGCCATCGAACTCCTGCAACGGCTCGGCAAGGTCGGCAAGTTCGCGATTCCACAGTTGCGCGAGGCGCTCGACGACAAGAATGCGTTCATCCGCCTGAAGGCCGCCGAGGCGCTCTGGGAGATCGAAAGGCCCAAGGCGATCACGCTGCTGCCGATCGTGCAGGAGGCGATGCGTCACCGGACGCCGTTGGTGCGTGTTCGGGCGGCGCGGGTTCTGGGCATGATGAAGGAAGACGCGGCCGACGGCGTGCCGTGGCTCATCAAGGGGCTGCGGGACGACGACCTCGAAGTCAAAATGGAATGCATCCAGGTGCTCGGCGACCTCGGGCCGACGGCGGCCGACGCGGCGCCGTCGCTCATGAATCTGTCGAAGGAGGACGATTTCTTCCTGGTCGAACCACTGGTCGGCGCCGCCCTGGGAAACCTCGGAGTCGATGCGATCCCCATTCTCCGGCGCGGCCTAAAGGATACGCCGGCGAAGAAACGGCTCGCCTTATTCGCCCTCGGCAGCATGGGCCCCGCGGACAAAAACACCATCGCCGGCATCGTCGCGATTCTGGGCGAGAAAGACGCGGTGCTCCGCGGCCAGGCCGCCCTTGCACTGGCAAAGATCGGCGGCTCCGCCCAGGCTGCCGTCACGCCGCTGCGGAAGGTCTTGGCCGAAGACGACGATCCGAAGGTGAAGCTGTTTGCCGCGCACGCGTTATGGGTCGTCGAAAAATCGCAGTCGGCCATGTACGCGCTCACGGTCGCTCTGGAGAATCCCCATCTCGAGCTACGACTGCAAGCCTGCCGATTTCTAAGACAATCGCTCCCCAAGAACCAGACCGTCGTCGTCGCCATGGCGAAGCGATTAAAGGACGCCGAGACATCGGTCAAATTGTCGGCTTTGGAAACGCTCGGCGCCTATGGAGCATTTGCGAAGAACGCACAAGCGGAGATCAAGCCGCTGCTCAGCGATCCGGACGCGGGGCTCCGTCTGTCGGCGGCATTGTCGTGGTGGCAGATCACGCAGGAAACGAAGGAGACGCTCGCCGTTTTCGAAGCGGCGCTGGCAACCCAGGACGTCGACGTCCGCCGGCAGGCGTACAGCTTGTCAGCGTCGATGGGAATGGCCGCGCGTCCGCTGATTCCGTCGCTGCTGAAACGCTGGATGCTCGAAGGGGAAGAACTGCGCCCGACGTTGGCATCGGCGCTGCGGAGCATCGATCCGGAAGAAGCGGCCAAGGCGGGGATACGGTGATGATTCGCATCGTACTTCTACTGCTGGTCGCCGCCCCCGTCGCGGCCCAGGAACCCAGGCCGCTCAACGCTTCCGTCGACCGCGCGCTCGCTTATCTCAAGATCATGCAGGAAACCGACGGCTCCTGGCAGGTCTTCTCGCAGAAACACACCGGCCTCACCGGGCTCGCCGTCATGTCGTTTCTCGCCGCGGGCCATGTTCCCGGCGAAGGCCCCTACGGCGACGTCGCGGCCAAGGGGCTCGACTGGATCCTCAAACAACAGCAAGAGAACGGCCTCTTCGCGACCGAGCCGGGCCTGGAAATGTATCACCACGGCATCTGCACGCTCGCCCTCGCCGAGATGGTCGGCATGGTTGACGTCAAAACCTCGAAGAAGGTGAGGCCCGCGCTCGAAAAGGCGGTCGCCGTCATCCTCAAGGCTCAGGTGCAGACGTCGCAAACCTACCTCGGCGGCTGGCGCTACCGTGCCGACAGCACGGACGCCGACCTCAGCGTCACCGGCTGGCAGATCCTCGCCCTGCGTGCGGCCAAGAACGCCGGCTGCGACGTCCCCGCCGAGCGCATCGATCAGGCCCTCGATTTCGTCAAACGCTGCCGTGATCAGACCGGCGGTTTTTGCTACTTCCCCGGCAACAAGGTCACCAAGGCCTGCACCGGCACCGGCATCCTCGTCCTCGAACTCTCGGGCAAGAACCTGCACCACTGCCCTGAGGCGCTGCAAGCCGGATCGTATCTGCTCAAGCATCCGCTCAAGTCGAGCGACGAGCATTTCTTCTACTCCGCGTACTACAACTCCCAGGCGATGTTCCAACTGGGCGGCAACTACTGGCGCTTCTACCAGCCGCAGATGCACCAGATTCTGCTCGGCTACCAGCAGTCCAACGGCAGCTGGATCGGCAGCGACGGCTACGGTCCTGTTTACGCCACGACGATGGCGGTGCTCGCCCTGACCGTCGAGTATCGGTTGTTGCCGATCTATCAGCGCGATGAGAAGTAGCGCCCTCATTCCGGCCTGAAAGGCGGACTCTTACAGCCCAGGCCGTACGGCCTGGGCAAGAAGTGATTCTTATCCGCCCCTGTAAGGGGCGCTCGACGTCCGGTTCCCAAGATGTCGAGCGCCCCTTACAGGGGCGGATACGTGTTTGCCTTTAACCCAGGCCTCACGGCCTGGGCTATATGAGTCGGCCCTTCAGGCCGGGATAGACGCTCGTCAATGCGTTCGCAAGATCCCACACGAGCGCTAAACGAAGAAACGCGGCAATCGCACCTCGAACGTCGTGCCGACGTTCTCCTGCGATTGACACGCGATCGTGCCGCGCTGGGCTTCGACCAGCGCCTTGCAGATCGCCAGACCCAGCCCCGTCCCTCCCGCGGCCCGGCTGCGCGCCTTGTCGACGCGGTAGAATCGCTCGAAAAGTTGCGCCCGATCCGCCTCCGGAATGCCCAGGCCCGTGTCGCGTACCGACAGCACCGCTTCCGCGGGCGTCGCTGAGACGCTGAGGTGGACCGTCCCTTCGGGCTTGTTGAAGCGAATCGCGTTGCCGACCAGGTTCAACATCACCTGCAGAATCGCATCGGCGTCGCCGGGAACATCGACGTGCTCCAGCGCCGCCGTCAGCGTGACCTTTTTTTCCTCCGCGAGCGGCTTCATCTGCGTCAGGCACTCGACGGCCACCTGATGCAGCGACACCGTCGTGCTGGCGAGCGGCTGCCCGGCGTCGCTGCGCGCCAGCGTCAGCAAGCCCTCGACCAGATGCGTCATACGCTGAGCCGCCTTCAGGCACTTCTCGATCGTGATGCGGTACTCGGCCGGCTCGCGATTTCGGGAAAGCGCAAGTTCCGCCTGCGCTTGCAAGATGGCGAGCGGCGTGCGTAGCTCGTGCGACGCGTCGGCGGTGAATTGCTTCTGCCGTGCGAACGCCGACTCGAGCCGGGCGAACGTGTCGTTAAGGACGTTGCCCAGGCCCGCCAACTCGGATTCCAGTCGATCGACGTCGATGCGCTCGACGAGATTGTCGGCCGAGATCTTACTGGCCGCGGCGGAAATGTCGGCGATCGGACGGATCATCCGCACCGCGATCGCCCAGCCGCCGATCATACCGAACGTCACCGCCGCCAGGCTCAGGAACAAGACGCGCAGGGCAAACTGTTTGACGTCGCCCAGCTCCTTCGCGGTCGGCATCCCGACCAGAATCTGCGTCTGATGCGGTCCGCGCCGCGTCAACTCGCGCACGTCGTCGTCCTCCCAATAGCTCGGTTCCTCCTCGAAAATCCGCTTGGGAATCGCGATTTCCTCGATCCCCTCGGCCTTCACGAGTTCGTCGTCATGCTTCCAGATGGCGTAGTAGCCGCGCAGGTCGCGCGGCAATTCGAGGAGTTCCAGGAAGTCTTCGCGTTTCTTGCGGCCCGGCGGCGGCGGCTTGCCTTTCTTCGGCGGGGGCGGTTGCGGTTCGTCGGGGTCGAGTTCATGGGCCGGGAACGCCGTCAAGCCCGCTTCCAGCACCTGCGCCGCCGATTCGAGCCGTGCGTCGATGCGCCGCTGCGCGTCCAGATAGGTCCGATACGTCAGCATGCCGCCGAGCCCGGCTACCACAATCAGGATCAAGCCGCCGTACCAGAGCATCAAGCGTCCGCGCAGCGACTTAATCATCGAGCAGGTACCCCTGACCGCGCCGCGTCGTGATGAAATCCTTGCCGAGCTTCTTGCGGATGTTCGAGATGTGCACGTCGAGCAGGTTCGACAAACTGTCGTCGTTCTCGTCGAAGAGATGATCGTAGAGCTGCGTGCGCGATACGACTTCGCCGCGGCGCAGGGCGAGCATCTCGACGATGGCGAACTCACGGGCGGTCAGATCGACGACCTGCCCTTCGCGGGAGACGTTGCGCGCCTTGAGATCGATCACCGCGCCGCCGGCTTCGATCTGCGGCTTCGCCTGTCCCGCGGCCCGGCGAATAAGAGCGCGGAGCCGGGCGTGCAGTTCCGCGAGCACGAACGGCTTGACGAGATAATCGTCGGCGCCGAGGTCGAGTCCCTGGACGCGATCGGGAACGGTGTCGCGGGCGCTGAGGATGAGGACGGGGATCTTCTTCGTCTTGCGGAGCCGTTTGAGGAGCTGCCAGCCGTCGATGCCGGGGATCATGAGATCGAGGACGATGGCGTCGTAATCCCAGCTCTGGGCCTTGTAGAGACCGTCGTTGCCGTCGGCCGCCTCGTCGACGGCGTAGCCCCCTTCGCGCAGGGACTGGGCGAGGGCGGCACGGATTTCGGGTTCGTCTTCGACGACCAGCACGCGCATGGGACAAACCTCAGGCGAGCCAGGCCGCGTTAGCGCCTGGAGTTCCGTGTCGACGCGAAAAGCAAGTACTCCAGGCGCTAACGCGACCTGGCTCGCCGTTCAGTTGAGCCAGCGCAGGATCACTTCCGCCGCCGCTTCCGGGCTGACGTGCGTCGTGTCCACGGTCAAACCTGCACACTCGCGATAGAGGGGTTCGCGTCGGGCGATCAACTCGGCGACTTCCGCAAGTCCCCCTTGCGCCAGATTTGGACGTCGCTCGCCAGTGGTGGAATCGGTCTGCATCCGCTGCCACGCCGTTTCGGGCTCCGCGGCGAGCCAGACGACGGCGCCGCGCTTCAACAGCTCGCGATTCTCGGGCCGCAAGATCACGCCGCCGCCGGTCGCGATGACGCACCGCTGCCGGAGACTCAACTCGCTCAGCGTCGCCGACTCCTTGTCGCGAAAGCTCGGCTCCCCTTCCGTCTCGAAGATCGAGCGAATCGTTTTGCCATACGCCCTTTCGAGCACTTCATCCGCGTCGCACCACTCCCAGCCCAGGCGCTCGGCGAGGAGCCGAGCGACCGTCGTCTTGCCGACGCCGCGGTAACCGATCAGGAAGACGCGCGTCATGGTTTGTCCCCGGCGGGGGGGGCGTCCGTCTCTTCCTTGGCGTGATTGACCGGCGATAACGCGCGCCGAACCACCGCCGTCATGAGTTCGATGGGCGGCTCCTGGCCCGTGAACATCTTGAACTGCAGCGCCGCCTGACGCACGAACATGTCGACGCCCGTCAGCACGTGGCAACCGCGCATTTTCGCCTCGCGGATCAGCATCGTCGTCTCGGGCGTGTAGATGGTGTCGAACACGAGAATGCCGGGCTTGAGGAAACTGTTGTGCACCGGGCTGTCGTCAATGGCCGGATGCATGCCGACGGAGGTGCAGTTGACGAGCGTGTCGCAAATCACGTTATGGCGGGCGGCCCATTCGACGTACCGGCAGCCGACGAGGCCGGCGAGCTTCTCGGCGCGGTCGGTCGTGCGATTGGTGACGATGAGGTTGGCGCCCTCCTGCTTGAGCCCGAAGGCGACGGCCTTGGCGACGCCGCCGGAGCCGAGCACGAGGACGGTTCGTTTGCTGAGCGGCACCTTCTCGCCTCCTGAGTCGGGCAGATGCGCCTTGAGCGAATCGACCGCGGCGCGAAAGTCGGTGTTGGCGGCGTGCCAGACGTGGTCGGCGTACAAGAGCGTGTTGGCGGCGCCGATCAGATCGACCGAGGCTTCATGCTTCGTCGCCGTCTTCGCCGCCCCTTCCTTGTGCGGAATGGTCACGCTGTAACCCGTCACCGGGATCGCCTGGAATTGTTTCACGAACTCGGCCAACTCCGCCTTCGGCACCCGGAACGGCAGATAGACCGCGTTGATGCCGAGCTTTGCGAACGCGGCGTTGTGAATCAGCGGGCTCAGGCTATGCCCGACCGGATCGCCGACGACGCCGAAAACTTTGGTGTCGGCCCGGACGTTTTCGAAATGGTAGATTTTCATGAGTTCCATGAACGACAGAATGCCGGGAGCGATGTTGCGTTCCTTGTTGAAGGCGCCGTAAGTCCAGGGGGCGCCGAGCTTGCCGGTGAGGACGCGGGTGCAGGTGCCGAGATCGCCCATGGCAAACGCGACGGTCGGCTTCTTCGCGTTCTTGAGGAGATTGAGGACGCGCATGTTGTCCTGCACCGATTGCGACGTCACCGCGATCTTGACGACGTCGGCGTCTTTCTTGCACATTTCCTCGTAGAGCTTCTCAAGATCCGCCGGCGTCTCGCGAAAGTTGTGGTAGCTGACGATCCGCTTGCAGGTGCCGAAACGCGGAATCTTGTCGATGACGTCGCTTTCGAGATCGACCCAATCGAACCCCGCGACGATGGCGGTGCGGACCTGGATCAGGCGATCGGCTTCGGTCTTGTTCCATCGGCCGCCGTCGTCGGGCCGGCGCAGCGTGGCGATGAGCGGGCACGGCTTGTTGGCGAGCAGCCGTTTGTAGTCGGGCGTGCTGGTGAGAAAATCGAGGCGCAGTTCGATGAGCTTGGCGCCCCGCTTGGCAGCTTCCTGGATTTCGATGAGCATCATCTTGTGACGCGAACGCCCGATGACGGCGCAGATGACGGGACCGGTGGACATGGCAGGTTCTCTTGACGAGCCGCGACCGCAAGGGAGCGGTTTTTCGGCATCGGGCGCTCTGGCCGCTCCCTCGCGGTCGCGGCTCTCGTATCGTTTTATCCGCCCGGCTTGAACTTGTCCTTGAGGATGATCGTCTTGATCGTCAGCGCGTAGCAGAGGATCAGGGCCGCGCAGACGACGGCTCCCACGGCGAAGCCGATAACCGCGACCCAGCCGCCTTCGTATCCGAAGGCGTGCAGGAGGAAGATGGCAAACATGCCGGCGCTGAAGCCGCCGCCGGCGCTGAGGAGCGCTTGCATGATGAAGAAGATGCTGAGCGGACTGAGATTTGTGACGCGCACCACGGGCAGTCCGAGCAGCGCGTTCATCTTGGCGACTTCGTAGATCAGCCCGACGCGCGTGCGGATCAGGATCAGGGCCATGAAGAGTGCGAGCCCGGTGAGGACGGCGAACGTCGTCGGCAGACACCAGCGCTGGATAACGCGGATCGGTACCAGCGAGTCGACCGATTCCCTGACGTTCATGACGGCGCCGCTGGCGGTCAAGAGCAGCGAGGCGACCGCGAGGTAGATGCCGACCGCCTTGTTGCGATCGGTGATGAGCTGATGAATGGTTCGGCTCGAATGGAGATACCGCATGCCGGGCGTGACGCCGGTCGGCGCGTGCGAAAGTCGAGCGGCGGATTCCTCTTCCATCATTTCGATTTCGTCGACGAGCTTCTGCGAGACGCCGTCGTCCGACGTGGCGCTAAAACTCCCGGCGCTCCCCAGCCCGGTCTGGACCTTGGCCACGTCTTTGCCGAGCTGGGTCATTTCCTGTTTCTGGGTCTGGGCGTCGGCGGGCATGCGTAACCTCGGCATGAATTATTCCGCGACGGCGCCCACGAAGTCTTCCAGCGCCTCGTGCGTCATCGCGAACGGAACCTGCTGCCGCTTCTCGCCCGGCTCGTTCGACGCCTGTTGTCGCGTGAGCGAGGCCTGACTCGTGCCGGTGAGCAGCAATTCCTGGTATACGATCTTCCCCTCGCGCTGGCGCGGGGCCTTGCTGCGCAGCAACGCTCGTTCGTCGCCGGCATCGACTTCGATCACCTTGAGCGGGTCGCCCAGCTTGGCAGTGCGCTCGGCCACGCGCTCCGCCCAGGCGCCGACGGAACCGGCGCCTGGAGTTGCGCGCTCCAGTCGGATTTCCCGACTCAGGACGCTGTGCGCATCGGGACTGACGGCGTCCACGGTTGCGGTCCAGCCTTCGTGACTGGCCTGGGCCACGCCCGGCGCGGCCGCGGGGAGCTTACCGAGATTTGACAGGAGGTTTTGTGCGAGTGTCATCAATTTCTCCAAGCGCTTTGATGGTATGGCTGGTCCCATCGAAACTCATCAGGCTGGGTTGGTCGTCAAGTACGGTCTGCAAGTGAACGGGTCTGCCCCAAATCGCCGCGACGTTCGCCAGCGTGTCCGAGGCCTTATCGAGCTTCAGGTCAATCCCTTGATGGTCGTGCCAGAGCAAAAGTTCGCCCCGGTTGTGATAATTGCCGTCCATGACGTAAATCCACGGCTTGCCAAAATTGGTCAAACCGAACAGGATGCGTTCCTTGATCTTCTGGAACTCACGCGATTCGATCACGTAGTTCTTGCCTTGCTCCTGATAGTTGAACGAAAACATCTTGTGTTCCTGACAGAATTCCGGCGTCAGGAAGGCATCTATAAACGTAATATCGTTGTAAACCTTGCGCACCTCGAAGATTTTTTGTCGGCCCAGGCCCAATTTCTTGTCCCAGGCCCGTTTCTCCTCGATGCTCTCGCACTCTTCCCATTCTTTGCCGAACTGCCCCATGTTCCAGCGACGCTCGATATCGCGAAAGAGTTCGATGCCGAGCTTGTACGGATTGAGCCGGCCCATCTGCGTCGCCATCGTCCCGGAGTGATGGTCCGCGTAATCGATGCATTCCCACGGATCAAGGGCCCGCTCCGTCATGATGGTACTGTGCCAGTAGCTCGCCCAACCCTCGTTCATGATCTTCGTCTGCCCCTGCGGCGCGAAGTAATACGCCTCGTCGCGGATGATCGACAGCACGTCCCGCTGCCAGGGCTTCAGCGGCGCATGCTCCATCAGGAAGAACAACACGTCCTTCTCCGGCGCCTCCGGAAATCGGCGTTCGCTCGCTTCGGTCTTCTTCTTCTGCGCCTCCTCCTCGGCCTTCAGTGCGCCCGGCGGGTTGATGTAATCTTCCATGTAATCCTTGCTCTTGAACCGCGTGAGCTTCTGCGTCTCGTCTTCCTTCTCCTTGAAGTCGTACCGGGCGGCGTCCTCGCGTCGTCGAATAAACGTCGAGTGGATGTCGATGAGGTCGTCGATCGACATGCAGCGATCGACGAACGCTTCGACCTCGTCTTCGCCGAACTTCTCGACGTACCTGCGAATGCGCACGCCGTGATTGGCCATCTCGTCCATCATCTTTCGGCTCGTGTGCGCGAAGAACAAATTGTTCTTGAAGAAATCGCAGTGGCCGTAGACGTGAGCCATGACGAGCTTCTGATCGACAGTATGATTGCAGCGCATGAGGTAGGCGTAGCACGGGTCGTTGTTGATGACCATCTCGTAGATCTTGGAGAGGCCGTACTCGTAGCCCTTCTTGAGTTCCTGGTAGGACATGCCGAAGGACCAGTGCGGATAGCGCGTGGGAAATCCGCCGTAGGCCGCGATTTCATTGAGATCATCGGCGGCGACGACTTCGAAGATGGTCTCGTAGAAGTCGAGCCCGAACTGGCGCGCGTGGGCTTCGATCTCTTCTTTGAGCTTGCGAAGATCAGGAGGCAATCTGGTATCGTAAGGAACGTCCATGGGATCACTTCTTCCAAAGGGTGACGGCAAGACCGACGATGGCGGAGAGCAGCGATAAGATAACCGCAGCCGAAACTCCCCAGATTCGAGTCTCCCATTTCTCCATGCGAGCTTCGAGCCTTTCGGTACGTCTCGCGAGTTCGTCGAATTTGCTTGATGCTACTTGGGCGTCCCGTTGCAAATTTCGAATCTCTTTACGAAACTCGTCTGACAACTCTTCAACTTGCGCAACTCGTTGAGTCAATAATGCCGCTACGGAATTGAGTTCGTGATAGTAATTGGGCTTCGGAGCCATCACGCATCCTCGGCGGCAGCAATCGCTTCGAGCACTTTCATCTGCCGACGAAGTGCTCGCTTCAATATCCCCCCCCACATTTGATTGAACGAATAGGCTGCCTTTTCCGGCGGAACCAGATCGCTGGGCGAGAAGCTGGCGCTGGATTCGTCCTCCCAACCGGCGATGGTTAAAACAGGTTTCCCCAAATCGTCCAATCCCCATGAAGCCGTCAACTGATCCGCACCCGATCCAACCTGCCGTTCCAACACGGGCAAGGTAGCTTGGACGATCTCCAACAATGGCTTACGCTTCTCCAACTCCGGATCGAATCTCACCTTCATCGTACGTTCTCCCAATTATCGGCCCGTGCCCAAAAATTCCTTGATCGACTCCAGAATCGCTTCGCGGTTCGGAATGCGGCTCGCGACCACGTTTTCCTTTTGACTCGTCAGGCCGTGAATGTACTCGTAAAACTCGCCGCTGCCGTAGGGGCTTTCGACCTGGCCGTAACCGAACAAATTGACTTTCGGCAACAATTTCTGCGCCAGCAAATCGAGGCACTTGGTCGTGTCGTCGCCCCAGTTGTCGCCGTCGGAGAAATGAAACGCGTACACGTTCCACTGGTCCGCAGGATAGCGAGCGTCGATGATTTTATTGCATAGCTCGTACGCGGTGCTGATCTTGGTGCCGCCGCTCTCGCGCAAATGGTAAAAGGTGTGCTCGTCGACTTCATGAGCGTCGGCATCGTGCACGATGTAAACATTTTGGATGCCCTGATAATGGGCCTTGATCCAGGTATCGATCCAGAAGGCCTCGATGCGGACGATGTCTTTCTGCTCGTCGGTCATGGAGCCTGAGACGTCCATCATGTAGATGACGCAGGCGACGCTTTCGGGTTTATGGACTTCCTTCCAGCTTCGGTATTGCTTGTCTTCGCGAATCGGTACGATCATCGGCTTGAGGGGATCGTAACCGCCGGCCGCGATCTGGCGCTTGAGCGCCCGTTTGTAAGTCCTCTTGAAGTGCCGTAATGACTCCGGGCCGGTCTGACGAATGCCGGTGTACTTGTCCTTGGTCGTGACGATATTCTTCTTCCCCTTGGGCTGAATCCGCGGCAAGCCGAGATGTTCGCCCAGGATCTGGGCGAGTTCGTCCATGGTGAAGTCGACTTCGAGGATATGCCCGCCGGGAGAATCGCCGGCTTTTCCCGTGCCGTCGCCCTCCGGTTGGGTGAGCGGTTGGCCGGGGTCGCCTTCGCCCTGCCCCGCGCCGCCGGTCCCTTTTTGGCCGTAGCGGAACTGCGGGATGTCGATCTGCGGCAGCGGAATGCTGACGAGATGCTTCCCCTTTTTTCCGATCAGTTCGCCGCGGGTGATATATTTGCCGAGGTTGCTCTTCACCTTCCCGCGGACGATCTTGCGGAATCGTTGGTAATCGCTATCGATCTTCTGTCCCATGGTCGTATCGCCAAAAGTTAGCGTTTTGCTGTTTCTAAGGAAAACGGCATGCCCCGCTCGGCACCAGCTTCCAAGCAAAGCCGAATTGCGTCGCGGAAGTTCGCGAGCGCCGATTCGCGATTACTTCCTTGACTTACACATCCCGGAATCGACGGACACTCCACGATCCATACTCCGTCTTCATCTCGATCCAACGTCACCGTGAACTTCACGCTCTCTCCTATACGAGTTTCCATTAGGTCGGCGCCGAGAACTATTTCCTCGGAAGACTCTCCATGACGACGAAGGACTCCGCATGATGATACGCCATCGCTCGCATACCCAAAGGATCGCCCATCCACCGTCCGCAAAGAAATCCCGTCAAAACGTAAGGGCCGGTGCCCGATGCTCGATGATTGGTGAGAAAAGATTACTCGGACTTTCGAGAACCTCCATTCACTTTAATAACGCGGAAAGTATACAGGCTCTTTATGGGAGCTGAAGGATCGTAGTCTCCTTCGACGGTAATTTCGGCTCCCCACTTGACCCCGAAAGTGCCGATCGTCTCTTTCACCGGATCCTGAGCAGCAAGATTTGTCTGCAATACGACAGCCAAAGCTGTTCCGAACCAGATGCTGCAACTCATTTCCAACTCCTTTTTGCACAATTCGAGGATCCATAGAATAGCCCAGCAGGTGCGGAATTCCTTATGAAAGGAGCGGTTCCATCTTCTCGATCTTCGGGGTCCACTGATCCTTGTATTGTTCAATGATCGGCAGAATCTCCGCGTCGATCTCGGCGTCCTGATTCGTGTCGAGCCATTCGCGAATCGGCAGAATGAACTGTAGTGGAATCCCAAAGGCTCGGCTGAAGTAGGACAAGATCGCGACGACGCCGTTCGCTTGTGTAATGCCGAGGCGCGATTGGATGAGTTGCGTCAATTCGCGAACAGTCGTCCCGCTTTCCGCCAATCGGCGCATCTCCTGAAGGATCGCCTTGTTGACGGGCGGATCCGAAAATGAATCAACCATGATCTTTCTCCATCACAACCAAAATTCGCTCGTAATCGCCGGGATTGCCAATGGGGACTTCCTGTAGTCGAACCCGGGTAAATCCTAGCTTCTTCGCTCGGGTCACCGTCCACGTTTGATGAATCGCCACTTCTAACGGCACTCCCCGGCCTGTCAATTCATTCACTTTGTCAATGTTGGCGCTCGGCCTGTGGTTACTGCTTTTTCGCCAACTGCCGAGAATTGCCCGGGCATCCTCCCCAAAAAACGCCATCATTCGATTGAAGTAGTCCGTCCCTCGAACCGCCGATCTTTCTCCAGCCGAAACGACAAAGCTCACCATACCTTTCTCGTCCAGGGTTCCGTAAATCCCGAATCCTTCGGGAGATTCGAGAGTGAAGGCCTTTTCGAGTGCAGACATGTTCCCTCCAAGAAACATTTCGAGTCAAGACGTCGGCTATTGTCGTCTACTTCTTCGTCTGCCCGCGAGCAAAAATACTCGCCACGAAGCTCAGAACATCCGTCGCGCAGACATCGCAGTATCCATACGTCCGAATCAGTCGGCTCTTGACTACGTCGATCTTCTCCTGCGTCGCTTTGTCGACCACGCTCGACACCAAACTCGTCAGCTTGATCGTGTCCTTCTGGTCCTCGAACAGCTTGAGTTCCAGCGCTTTTTGCAGACGCTCGTTCGTCTTGTAGTCGAACTTTTTGCCGTCGATCGCCAGGGCGCCGATGTAGTTCATGATCTCCCGGCGGAAGTCGTCCTTACGGCCCTCGGGGATGTCGATCTTCTCCTCGACGCTGCGCATCAGGCGTTCATCGGGTTCCTCGTAGTTGCCGGTGTAGCGGTTGCGGACTTTCTCGCGCTGCGTGTACGCCTTCACGTTGTCGATGTAGTTCGAGCAGAGCCGCATCAGGGCGTCTTCATCCGCCGCGATCGCTCGCTGCACTTCGTTCTTGACGTTGTCCTCGTACTCCTGCTTGACGACGCCGAGCAACTCGCGGAACTGCTGGAGTTGCTCCGCGTTGTTGATGAGCGAGTGGTGTCTGAGCCCGGCTTCCAGTTCGTGGATGACCATGAACGGATTGACGCAGCTTTCCTCGGGATGCGCGACCAAGGCGTTGCTGATCTTGTCCTGAATGTAGCGCGGGCTGATGCCGTGCATGCCTTCCTGGACTGCTTCGCGCTTCAGTTCGACGACGTTGTCCTCGGTGAAGCCGGGGAGCGTCTTGCCGTTGTAGAGCTTGAGCTTTTGCAGCAGAGTCAGACTCGCATGCTTGGGGAGTTCGAGCCGGGTGAGCACGGCCCACATCGACGCTACCTCAATGGTGTGAGGCGCGAGGTGTTTGCCTTTCACCTTCTCGGCGTTGAACGACTTCTGGTAAATTCGGATCTCGTCGGAAAGCCGAGTGACATACGGAACGTCGATCTTTACGGTACGGTCGCGCAGCGCCTCCATGAACTCGTTGTTTTGCAGCCGACGATACTCGGGCTCGTTGGTGTGCCCAAGGATGACTTCGTCGATGTCGGTCTGCGCGAACTTCTTCGGCTTGATCTTGTGTTCTTGCGAGGCGCCGAGCAAGTCGTACAGGAACGCGACGTCGAGCTTGAGGACTTCGATGAACTCGACGAGGCCGCGATTGGCAATGTTGAGTTCGCCGTCGAAGTTGAAGGCGCGCGGGTCGCTATCGGAGCCGTACTCGGCAATCTTGCGATAATTGATGTCGCCCGTGAGTTCGGTCGAGTCCTGGTTCTTCTCATCCTTGGGCTGGAAGGTGCCGATGCCGATGCGGTCTTGCTCGGACAGCGTCAGCCGATAAACCTTGACTTCCTCCTGCAACATTTTCGTCCAGTCGCCCTGGTGCTTGGCGAGACGGGTGCGATACTCGTATCGGCTATAGGGACTGAGGTCGCCTTTGATCGTGAGATCGTACTGGAACGGCTTCCCCAAATTTTGGCGCAACTCTTCCAGGAGCCGGGGGCGAAACTCGACGGGGACGAGTTGGAGCGGCTCGCTGTGCATCGGGTCGGGCGCCCAGGCGCCGTCTTCGCTCTTCCACGAGAACGAGAAGAGCATGCCTTCGTCCGTGCGCGAATATTCCTCGAGGCCGCGCTTGAGCAGCCGGGCAATGGTGCTCTTAGACGAGCCGACGGGCCCGTGCAAGAGGAGCACTCGGCGTTCGGTGCCGTAACCCTGGGCGGCGGACTTGAAGACGTTGACCAGCGTCGACAGTGTGCGGTCGAGGCCGTAGATCGGGTCGCCGTGCAGGCGGGCGAAGTCGTTGAAGAACTTGAACTTGAGCGCCTTCTCCTTGTTCTCGTAGACTTCATCGACGCCGTGCGAGAGGATCATGTCGTAAAGGCGTTGGTAGGCGGAGCGCGTGACTTCGGGCTGCTGTTTGACGATGTCGAGATAATCCTCGAAAGTCCCTTCCCAGTTTTTCTTCTTATAATCGGTCAGGTTGAGGTCGGCCCGGAGCGCGGATAGTATCGATTTACCAGTCGTAGTCATGAAAAAAACCTCCTACGAAACGACGAACCGAGGGGGTCGTCGCGTTCAGGTCGGGTTGTCAAGGATCACTGCTTGGGTTGGGCTCTCGCCCCTTGTGAGTGACGATGCTTTGATGCAAAGATTGCGCCGTCCCTACGCGAATTAATCCGAGTTGCAATGACAAACATCTTCACGGAATGAAGACAACATTTGGCCCCTCCATGGGTCAGTCATGGTGGGCAAGAGGGAGAGCCGAGGTCGGGAGCGAAGATAATGAGAATGAATCGCGGCATGAAAAGAGGTCGGCGAACCCTTCGGGGGGACTCCCCTTCTTGCTCATTCCTACCTTTATTTTAGCATCCTTCACAGGCGGCGCACCTCCTGAAGGCAAGAAATTCCGAGAAAAAATCGCAGATTTTGGCGTTTGGGTACGGAATTTGGTTTTTCGCCGCCCGGAAATGCGGCAAAGGGCACGGGAGAAAAACTTCTCGAATGCCCAGAATATCGAAATTCGGCCGGGGGAATCAAGATCGGTTTGAACGGTATCTATTCAAATGTTCACAAACCGAGCACATCGCTCATCGAATACGTGCCCGCGGGCTTGCCAGCGAGGAATTTCGCCGCCGCCAGGGCGCCCCGGACGTAGGCGTCACGTGTATGGCCCTTGTGCACCAGCTCCATCGTTTCGCCGAGGGTGCTGAAAACGATGGTATGTTCGCCGACATTGTCGCCGGCGCGTACGGCGTGCATGCCGATCTCTTTCCCGGGACGTTCGCCGACCAACCCCTCCCGGCCATGTTGAATCTGGAAGTCGCTGCCCCACACGCCCTGAATCTCCTTGGCGAAGTGGAGAGCCGTGCCGCTGGGCGAATCCTTCTTGTAGCGATGATGGCGTTCGATGATCTCGGCGTCGAAGCCCTTTTCCTTGAGCGCCGCCGACGCCTCGCGCACAAGCTTAAAGAGGACGTTGACGACGAGGCTCATGTTGGGCGCCAACAGCACTGCCGTGTGATGGGCGGCGGCGGCGATGTCGCGCAGCTGCGCGGCGGTGTGCCCGGTCGTCGCCACCACGATCGGAATACGGCGATCCTGACACGTCGGCAGCACCGCCATCGTCCCCTCGGGCATGGAGAAGTCGATGACCGCATCGACGCGCAGCCCCGGCGCCAGCGACGCCGTCACTTCAACGCCCAGGTGTCCAAGTCCGCAGAGGGCGCCGATGTCCTGGCCGTGCTCGTTCGAATCGAGGGCGGCGCCGATCGTGAGCGACGAGTCTTCGTGCGCGAGCTGCACGATCCGCTTGCCCATGCGTCCGCAGGCTCCGTTGACGGCGATGATCGTTTTCATGGCTCCCTTTCTTTTTCTCGTCGATTGTACGCCTCGTGCATAATTTGACACCACCATCGTTTCAGGAGGGAACCTCGTGAACATCGCCGTCATCGGCACCGGCTACGTCGGACTCGTTACCAGCACCTGCTTCGCCGAGGGGGGCAGCACCGTCGTCGGCATCGACAAGGACGCCGGCAAGGTCGCGATCCTCGACTCAGGAAAACTTCCTATTTACGAGCCGGGCCTGCTCGAACTCGTGCAGCGCAACCGCAAGGAAGGCCGGCTGGCGTTCACGACCGAGTTGGCCAAAGTCCGCGAGGCGCAATTCGTGTTCATCGCGGTCGGCACCCCCCAGAGCGACGACGGCTCAGCCGACCTCTCCGCGCTGTGGACTGTCGGCGATCTGCTCGTGCCGCATCTGCGCGAGGGCGCCATCGTCGTCATCAAAAGCACCGTCCCCGTCGGCACGAACACCGAATTGATGCAGCGCATGTCGAAGAAGGCGGGTCGGCCCATCGAAGTCGCCAGCAATCCGGAGTTTCTCAAGGAAGGCGCCGCCGTCGACGACTTCATGAAGCCCGACCGCGTCGTCGTCGGCGTGCGTCGGCCTCAGGTCGCGGATCGGCTCCACGAACTCTACGCGCCGTTCCTGCGTACCGAACGGCCGTTTCTCGCCATGTCCCCCGAGAGTGCGGAGATGACCAAGTACGTCGCCAACGCGATGCTCGCCGCCAAGATTAGCTTCATCAACGAGATGGCCAACCTCTGCGACCGCTTCCAGGCCGACGTCAACGACGTCCGCCGCGGCATCGGGCACGACCAACGCATCGGCTTTCAGTTCCTCTTCCCCGGCCCCGGCTACGGCGGCAGCTGTTTCCCCAAGGACGTCAAAGCGCTCATTCATCTCGCGGAAAAATCCGGGGGCGTCGTCGATCTGCTGCGGGCCGTCGATCGCGTCAACACGCAACAAAAGCAGGTCTTGCCCGCGAAGATCCGCGGCCGATTCGGTGCCTCGCTGCGCGGCAAGACGCTCGCAATCTGGGGCCTGGCGTTCAAGCCGCGCACGGACGACATCCGCGAATCGCCCGCCCTCACGCTCATCGACGAGATGCTCGCCGACGGCGTGACGCTGCGCGTCCACGACCCCGAAGCGACCGCGAACGTCCGCGACATCTACGGCTCAAGGCTCACCTATTGTTCGCAGCCGTACGAGGCATTGGAGGGCGCCGACGGCGTGGCGATCGTCACGGAATGGCAGGCGTATCGGCAGCCCGATTTCGAAAAAATGCGCACGTTGATGCGGACGCCGGTGATTTTCGACGGCCGAAATCTGTACGAGCCGCGCACGGTGCTGAGCCACGGTTTCGAGTACTTCGCGATTGGGCAGTTGATCCCGGCCAAATAGCGATCGATGGGTCAGGTCGGGGGTCGCAACGGTCGGCCATGTGGTAGAATATTCCTGCACAAGATGGCGAGCGCCCGCAATGGAAATTCGATACTACCGCGACCCCGAATCCGGTTTGCCTCACCTCTACGACCACGGCGTCAACGAAAACGAGGTAGAATGGATACTGGCTCACCCGAGCGAAGATGAAGCTTCTTCCGACGATTCACGGCAAGCATTAGGTCAGACCGAAGCCGGACGGTATCTTCGCGTGATTTACGTCCCTGATAAGGAAGGCGACGGCGTGTTTGTTATTACGGCATACCCACTTGCCGGCAAGCAACTCAAGGCATTTCGACGGCGAAAAAGGAGACGTGGACAATGAACGAGCAGAAGTTTCCGGTGGGTTGGGACGAGCAACGGGTCAAGCGGTTGCTGACTGAACTCGATGCGCGCACGGATGACGAATGGATCGCCGCGGATGAAGCGGCAGCGGCCGACGGGGACGATCAGGCCGTGATAACGGTGCCGACGGCGCTGCTACCGGAAATTCGCCGATTGATCGCCTCGCACAAAACCGCATAATAACGTCATAACGTCGCGATGATGCCGGATCACGTTCACCTGCTGGTACGTCGTCATCGCGATCGAGCGGAAGACATCATTGCCCATTTCCAGACGAAGACCCGAGAGACGTTGATTGACGAGCGAAGGAGCAGCGCCACGCATCCGGTTTGGACGAAGGGCCAAGGTTGGAAGGCGTTCCTCAACACCCAGGCGGACTTTCGCCGTGAGATCGACTACATTCGTCAAAATCCAATAAAGATTGGGAATACCGAACAGCGCTGGTCGTTCGTCACGGCCTACGATGGGTGTCCCGCTTGACGGGATCTTGATTTCGGCTCGTTTTCGCGAACGCTAAACGAAGAGATACCCATCGCCTCGACACGCAAGGTGCAAAAAGGAACCCAGCTCGTTTCAACAAGATTCATTCACGGCAAGCCGTTCAGTTTACGCAGCAACCATTCTCCGCAGAGCCAACCCGCGAGCACTCCCAGGATTTGCCACGCCAGCGTCGGCTCCTGCCAGAACGCGGCGCTGCGCGTCTCCGGGGCCGCCTCGCGCTGGGCGTCGAGCCACGCGGGGAGGGCGCCCGCGTCCTGGGCCCAGCAAAATTGCCCGCCGCTCTCGTGGGCCAGCGTCCGCAGCAGCGTTTCGTTGACGGCGAGGTTCTGCATTTCGCGGTTCTCGCTCGCCAGGACCGTGAAGAGATCGCGCCGCGATTTCGCCGATTCCGGCGGCAGCTTCCCCTCGAGTTCCGGCACCTCGAGCACGGCCTGGTAGGTGCCCGCGGGCAGCGGCTCGATCTCGACGCGCCAGCCGAGCGGGCGCTGCGGGTCGGGTTGCCAGCGATACGGCCCCAACCGCGTCTTGGCGCCGACGGCGTCTTGCCGATAAATCGCGACGTGCGCCGTCGTCGGATCGAGTTTCGGCGCATCGGGCCGCAATCGCAACGTTAGCGTGATCTTCTTCCCCGGATCGATGAGCGGATCGAGCACGCCGAAACGCGCCAGCCGATCGCTGCCGGCGTGCCAGGGATCGCTCCCCGCCCAGCGTACGAGCTGGCCCCAGAATTGGTGGTGGTACGAGTCGCCAATCTCCAGGCGCCAGCGGTAGGTGCTGTCCAGGCCCATGAAAATCACGCGACCGAAGCCGACGTTCTGCAGCGCCGCCAGCGCCTCGTCGACGTCTTCGGGTTTGAAGAGCACCGTGGCGCCGGGGCGGGGCGTGCCGACCAGGCTCCAAAAATGCTTGGGACGCTTGCGCCAAAACTCCCTCGGCTCCGCTTCCGACGCTTCCCGAAACGCCTCCCGTTTCTCCTGGATCTTGAAGAACGGCAACCCCTGCCCCGCGGCGCTCAGGTCCAGCCGAAACCCCGTCAGCGGCGCATGCACCCGGCTCTTCTCGATCGGCAACAACGGCGCGAGGGCGGCATCTGCCCAGAGGGCCTGCGACCAACGTTTGCCCGCGACCACCACCAGCGTGCCGCCGCGCTCAGTGACGAACTTCGCCAGACGCACGCGGTCCTCCGCCGGCAGATGCTCGGGATCGACGTCGCCGAGAATGATGGTGTCATGCTCGTTCAGCGGGTCTTCCTGACCCGGCTCTTGCTTGGCGAGCTTCTCCGCGGCGAATCCGGCCGATTCGAGCTTGTCGACGGGCGCCAATCCCAGGCGGGGCTGCACGAACAAGACCCGCTTCAGCTCGACCTCCTCGTCCCGGCCCAGTGCCGACGCCAAGAACTGGTACTCCCAGCGGGCGTCCTCATCGATCAGCAGCACGCGGAACTTGTCCTGCCCCACGCGGACGGTGCTGAAGCCCTGGTTGTTCGCCTGCGTGATCTCCGCGAGTTGGCCGTGGCGGGGCTTGATCTTCGCCTCGATGCGATGATTGCCGACGTCGGCGAATTCCATCGGAAACGCAGGCAGCGCGAGGACGCCGTCCTTGCCGTCGTGCTGGACGATCTTTGTTTGCAGCGGGAATTTTTGGCTTTCGGGCGCGTGCAATTCGACGAGGAAGTCCTGAGCGGGCACGTTCTGCATGCGGACGGCGACGACGACCTCGGTTTGTCCCCCCTTGGGGAGTTGACGTTTACCCGGCACGACGCTGACGACGGCGACGTCGGCGGGAGGAATCTTGTTGCCGACCGCGACGGGGAAGATGGGCCAGCGCCGGCGCTCGCCCGTTTTCAGCGCGGGGCCGGCGCTCGGTTGGCCGTCGGTAAAAAGTACCAGGGCGTGATTGCCGTCGCTCGGCTGCTTCTGGGCGAGCAGCGTCAGCGGCAACGAAAGATCGGTCGCGCTCCCGCCGGCATCTGGTTCGCCCAACGGCCAGAGGCGTTCGTGAAACAGGATGCGCTGCACTTCGTGTGTGCCCTGAAGTTGCTCGACAAGGGCGTCCGCGAGTCGCAGTCCGTGCTCGTAGCGTGACCCCTCGGCGCCGTCCGTGATCTTCATGCTCTCCGACGCATCGACGGCGACGATGACCCGGCTCCGCGCCGACCTCGGCGACGTCGTCGTCAGCCTCGGCTCCCAGAATAGCAGCGCCGCAATCAACCCGAGTACGCCCAGTCGCAGGGCCAAAAAGCTCCAGCCCCGCGCGCCCGCGAGCAAGCGACGTTCGTGCCGCTGAACCCAGACGATCCAGCCGGCAGCGACGATGAGGAGCGAAACGAGCAGTAGCGGGAACCAGCCGAGGACTTCGAAATCCTCGGCGCCGAGTTGGAGATGGCGGTCGTTATCGAGAGGAATGCGGAACATGCGGTCATTTTACGGACGCGGCGCGTCTTGGTCGGCGCGGTACTCGGATCGAGCGTGAGTGACGGGCGCCTTGGCTTTTGGCGGTCCCGATTGCATCACCGGCCCGATGAGGAGCGTCCAGAGTGAGAGCATCACGATGTAGCGGAATTCCATGGCGGGTCTTCTTTCGTAAAATTCGGCTACCGCGAAGAATGCACGCCGCATGCCAAAATTGACCCCGAGTGCGCAGGTCGTTTTGGCAAAACCGTTTATGGCGAAAGCATCCGCACATGGGACGTTTCGGATGTTTCCGGAACTTTACATGCGCGTGCCCGATGGTTTACACTTGATCGAAACAAGCGTGAACGGAACCGGAGGTGACCTATGAGTTCGCTGGTGCAATACGAAGTCCGCGGAAGGGTGGGCACGATCACGCTGAACCGCTCGGAGAAGCGCAACGCGCTGAGCCGGGAGTTGATCGCCGGGCTCGGCGCCGCGTTCACGCAGGCGCAGGACGACGAGGGCGTGCGCGTGGTGTTGCTGCGTTCGACGGGGCCGACGTTTTGCGCGGGCATGGACCTGACCGAGTTGCAGGAATCGTTGGAGGCGCCGCTGGAGTCGACGCCGATCTGGGACGACGCGCTGCGCCTGGCTCGGCTTTACGATTTGATTTACGCGTTGCCGAAGCCGACGATCGCGGTCGTGCAGGGGAGCGCGGTGGCGGGGGGCGCCGGGCTGGTCACGGTCTGCGATTTGGCGCTCGCCGTGCCCGAGGCGAAGTTCGGCTATCCCGAAGTTCGCCGCGGTCTGGTGGCGGCGATGGTGATGCCGCACCTGATGCGTCACGTCGGCGAACGGATGGCCCGTTATCTATTGCTGACGGGCGAGTTGATCGACGCGCAGCAGGCGCGGGCGTCGGGCCTGATCAACGAGATCGTGGCCGCGGAGGGGTTGGAAGCGAAGGCGGAGGAGTGGGCTCGTGCGTGCGCCGAGGGAGGTCCGCAAGCGCTGGCCAAGACAAAGGCGTTTTTGCAGCGATTCTCGCGTCAGGCGCTGTCGATCGAGGAGTCGGCGCAGGGGAGCGCGGAGCCACGGCTTACGGAGGAATGCCAAGCGGGCCTGCGGGCGTTTTTCGCGAAGCAGCCGCCGCCGTGGGCGTGAGGCGCCTGATTTCCGAGCCGGAAGCGTGAGCGGCCAAATAGCAAAAATCGTCGCTCCCGCGTCCCGCGCGGAAAGATAAAACCCAAGCCGCCACTAGCCCCGCGTGCCGAATAGATTCA
>JBBQPM010000067.1:0-32008 GCA_038217425.1 Gemmatales bacterium | reverse complement strand
GGCCCCACCTGCCCCCCCCCCCCCCCCTCCCAAAACTTCCCCCCCACCCTTTTTATATTCCCCCGCGGCTCCCCCCCCGCCCTTTTTTGTTCTGTCGCCCCCCCCCCGCTTCCGGCTCGGAATTTCGGCGTCTGATTTTTGCCATAGAATGTCCACATGACATCCGTAACCCACCTCACGGCCCCGATCCTCGAACAGCGCCTCCTGGCACGCGACACGTATTTGATTCGCCTGGAATGCCCGGCCCTGGCGGAAGCGATTCGCCCCGGGCAATTCGTCATGCTCCGGCTATCTGGCAGCCACGACCCGCTTCTGGGCCGACCCTTCGCTCTTTACGACACCGTGCTCGACGCGGCGGGCAAACCGTTCGCCATCGACGTCGTCTATCTCGTCGTCGGCAAGGTCACCTCGCTAATGCGGCATCTGCATGCCGGCGAATCGCTGGAAGTCTGGGGCCCGCTTGGCAACGGCTTTCCCGAACCGGCGGGAAGCGACTGCGTGGCACTCGTTGCAGGCGGCATCGGTCAAACGCCCTTCCTCGCCCACGTCCGCGAACTGCTCGGCTCGCGCGGCTTCGCGGGACAGCCGCCGCGCCGGCGCGTGGAGCACGTTTCTCTTTACTACGGCGTGCGTACGAAAGACTACGCGGCAGGCGTCGACGATTTCCGTGCTGCGGGAGCCGAGGTTCGCCTGGCGAGCAACGACGGTTCGCTCGGACACGCCGGCTTCGTCACCGATCTGCTGGGCCGGCATCCGCACGCCGACCACTGGTTCGGCTGCGGCCCGGAGCCGATGTTGCACGCCTTACGAAAATTGGCGGAAGAGCGCGGAGTGCCGTGCCACGTCTCGCTGGAGACGCCGATGGCGTGCGGCGTCGGCATCTGCTTCAGCTGCGTCACGCCGATCCGCACGACGGACGGCTGGGATTACAAACGCGTCTGCGTCGAGGGCCCGGTCTTCGCCAGCCGCGATTGGGTCGGTTAGAGCGTGAGTAAAGGTAGAAAAATTCGAGCCGCCGAGAGCACAGAGGACTCAGCGGAAAAAAAAACGAGACTTCGTGAAACTCTTTGCAATTTGCATTTCTCCATGTCCTCTGTGCTCTCTGTGGCTTGACCTCATTTGACGAACGTATTCTTGCTCGAATCCTTTGTTTCATTCTTTCGGAGTTTCGCATGGATCCGCGCAAACATGTCTTTTCGCTCCTGGACGAGTTCAAGCAGTTTGCTCTCAAAGGCAACGTAATCGACCTGGCCATCGGCGTCATCATCGGCGCCGCGTTCGGCAAGATCGTCGACTCGCTCGTCAAGCACATCATCATGCCGCTCATCAGTCTGGTGCTGCCAGCCGAAACCAGCTACACGTCCTGGAAATGGACGGTCGCCGACAAGGACGTCCCCTACGGGTTGTTCCTGGGCGAGGTCGTCAACTTCGTCATCGTGGCATTTGCGATCTTCCTGTTCATGGTAAAGTTAATGGGCTGGGTGATGCGCCTCAGGAAGGAAGAGGCGACGGGCGAGGCGCCGCCGCCGCCGCTCACCAAGGAAGAGACGCTGCTCACCGAGATTCGCGATCTTCTCAAAAATAAGGCGTAGTCCTTGACAGGCGGGGCGCGGGTTTGGAGAATTGAAGGACTTCTGCCAACCTACCCGGAGCCTGCCATGAGAATTTCCTTTTGTGCCGCGCTGGCGCTGTGCCTCGCCGTCCAACCTGTGCGTGCCGACGATCGCGACTATCTCCCCAACAACTTCCAGATCTACATTTCGCTCGACGTTGCCGCCGTCGTGAAGCATCAGGCGATTGTGGATCTTAAAAAACGGCTCCCCGTCATCGAACAGAAATTTGACGCCGAGATGCTCGAACACATCGGCGTCGCCCCCAAAGATATCGTTCGGCTCACCATGGGCGTGCAGATGGGCTTTGACGACCCGACCGGCGTCTATCACGGCGACGTCGGCATTGGCGTGCTCACGCTGAATAAGGCGACCACCTGGGCCGAGATCAAGGCGAAATTCAAGACGCCCAAGTTCAAGACCGACGTCAGTTTCGAGGAAATGAAGGTCGGCGCCTACACCATCTATCAAGAGAAGTTCAAGTATTCCTTCGGCGGCAAGCCCGATGAGAAGTTCAACACCGGGCAATTCTTCTGCCTTCCCAAAGACAACGTGCTGATCTTCGGCAGCAA
Organism: Gemmatales bacterium; assembly: GCA_038217425.1. Lineage (GTDB taxonomy): Bacteria > Planctomycetota > Planctomycetia > Gemmatales > Gemmataceae > JAIEPT01. Next base: position 29,826 of record JBBQPM010000067.1, on the reverse strand, counting down.
AGAAGCGGTCAAGGTGCTGGAACGCGGCACGCCGCCGCAAATTTCGCCCGCGATGGCGGATGCCATCAAGTCGGCCGACCCGACGAGCACCGCGGTGATCGCGCTGGATCTCAAGAACATGCCGGAGCGCGAACGCAAGTCGATGAAGCGCGAGATCATGTTGCCGGGCTTCGAAGAAGCGATCGATCAAGTGAACGCAGCGATTCTTCAGGGGAAGCTGGGCGAGAAACTGCAGGTGACGGCCACGGCGCTGTGCAAGGACGACGCCGGCGCCGTGGCGGTCAAAAAGGTCGCCGACGAAGGCATGGCCGCCGTCAAGTTCATGCTCGGCGCCACCGACAAGCTTCCGCCTCCGGTCGTGGACGTGATGAAGGAAGCCGCCAAGGTCGTCGCCACGATCAAGACGAGCACGGCCGGGAATTTGGCGAAGGCCGAGGTCGCGCTCGAGCCGGCGCTTGCCATTCGATTGATCGAGATGTCGCTAGCGGTCGAAATGAGGCCGGATTCTCCTGCCGAGACGCCGAGGCCGAAAGTTGTCGATGAAAAGAAGTAGGATTTTCGTTTAGCCGCCGCGCCCTCGCGGCGCGGGCGGCCTGTTCGCTCCGTTCCCCTTTATCCGAGATCCCCGCATGCGCTGCACACTTGGCCTGGCCCTGTTTCTCACGACCGCGATCGCCTCAGCCGACGATGCCGTGCGTTTCAACCGAGACATTCGGCCGATCCTCGCGGAAAATTGCCTTTTCTGCCACGGCCCCGACCCCGCGCAACGCAAAGCCCGCCTCCGACTCGACACCTACGAGGGCCTGTTCGGCGATCGCGACGGCACAAGTCCGATCGTGCCCGGGAAACTCAAAGATAGCACTGCCTACGTCCGCATCACGAGCACCGATGCGGACGAAGTGATGCCGCCTCCAACGTTTCACAAAAAGCTGACGGCAAAGCAGAAGGGGATCGTCAAGACCTGGATCGAGCAGGGCGCCAAATGGGAGCCGCACTGGTCGTTCGCGAAGCTCGAGCCGCAGACGCCTCCCAAGGTGAAGACCCCGGCATGGGTCCGCAATCCGATCGACGCCTTCGTGCTGCGCGAACTCGAGAAAGCCGGCCTAACCCCCACGGCCGAGGCGGATCGCCGAACGCTCGCCCGGCGTCTGTCGTTCGATCTACGCGGACTCCCGCCCAGCCCCGAAGAAGTCGAGACCTTTGTTGCCGACCGGTCCGCGAACGCCTACGAAAAGCTGGTCGATCGGTTCCTCGCCTCGGAACACTACGGCGAACATCGCGCCCGCTACTGGCTCGACGCCGCCCGCTACGCCGACACGCACGGCTTGCATTTCGACAACTACCGCGAAATGTGGCCCTACCGCGACTGGGTGATCGGCGCTTTCAATCGCAACCTGCGGTTCGATCAGTTCACGCTCGAACAACTGGCCGGCGATCTGCTCCCCAATCCCACTCCCGAGCAGCTTATCGCAACCGGCTTTCATCGCTGCAACATCACGACCAATGAAGGGGGCACGATTGCCGAGGAGAACCTGGCGAACTACGCGCGCGACCGCGTCGAGACGACGGCGACCGTCTGGCTCGGACTGACCGCGGGCTGCTGCCAGTGTCACAATCATCCGTACGATCCGATTTCGCAGAAAGAGTTCTACCAGTTCGCGGCCTACTTCCGCAACACGACGCAGGGGGCGCTGGACGGCAACATCTCCGACACGCCGCCGTTCGTCGTCGTTCCCGCGGCCGCCGACCAGGCGCGCTGGAAGGCGATCAAGGCGCGCTTGACGGAACTCAAGGCCGCCCAGCAGAAGATCAAGGACCAGGCGGGCAAGGCGCTGGCCGAGTGGATCCAGAGCGGAGAGGCTATGAAGCTGCGGTCGCCCACGCATCCGAGTGCCCAGATCTTCGCCCTCGCCGATTTCGATGCCAAGCTCCCCAAGTCGATCTCGACGGGAGAGGCAAACATCCCCATCGCCCCGGCGCTTCACTTCAAGGACACGACGAAGCTCGAACTTCCCGGCGTCGATCTCGATGCCGAGAAGCCGTTCGCCGTCAGCTTCTGGGTGTACGTTCCCAAGCAGGACGGCAATTACACACTGCTGAACAAACGCGACAAGAACGTCGGCTGGTCGCTGGCGATTAATAACCGCATCGTCTCCTTCGCATTCAGCACTGAGGCGAGCAAGATCGTGCAGCGCACCTCTGGCGCCACCCGGCTCAAAGCCGGCGCGTGGGCGCATGTGGTCGTGCAGTACGACGGCAGCCGAAAGGCGTCGGGCCTGCGTTTCATCGTCGACGGCAAGTCGGCGATTCCGACGCAGCAGGTTGAGCAAAGCATCGAGGGCAGCATCGCGAACAAAACGCCGCTCAAGCTAGGCGACTTGCCGGGCGGGGCGATCAGCGATTTGCGCATCTTCAAACGTCAGGTTTCCACCGAGGAATTGACGCTGCTTGAGAAGTGGAACGCGATCCGCGCTGAACTGACCAAGAATCCGTTCAAGTCCGAAGTCAAGACGATGCCGAATTTGATGCTGCTTTTTGTGCATCACCAAGACAAGCCATACCGGCGATTCGCAAGCGAGTTGACCGGGATCGACGCGGAAATGCAGGCGATCCGCAAGCGAGGCGCCGTCACGCATGTGATGCAGGAAAACAACACGCCGGCGATGGCGAACTTGCTGTTCCGCGGGCAGTACAATCAGCCGCGCGAGAAGCTCGCAGCCGCCACGTTCTCCGCTCTAAATGCGCCGCCGAAAGATGCGCCGGCGAATCGGCTCGGCCTGGCCCGCTGGCTCATCGCCGACGAGCATCCGCTCACCGCCCGCGTCACCGTCAATCGCTTCTGGCAAGAACTTTTCGGCGCCGGCCTGGTTTACACCAGCGAAGACTTCGGCATCATGGGCGATAACCCCAGTCATCCCGAACTCCTCGACTGGCTCGCCGGCGAGTTCCGCGCCTCGGGCTGGGACGTCAAGAAGTTCTTCAAGCTCGTCGTGATGTCGAACACGTATCGCCAGGCCGCGACGACGACCGCGCTGCAGCGCGAGAAGGATCCGGCCAATCGGCTCCTGTCGCGCGGCCCGCGCTTCCGCATGGACGCCGAGGTCATTCGCGACAACGCCCTTGCCGCCAGCGGTCTGCTGGTGACGAAGATCGGGGGCGCCAGCGTCAAGCCGTACCAGCCCGACGGCGTCTGGGAAGCGGTGGCGATGATCGGCAGCAACACGCGCGACTACAAGCGCGACGCCGGTGAGCGTCTCTATCGCCGAAGTCTGTACACATTCTGGAAGCGAGGCGCTCCCCCCGCGGCGATGGACATCCTGAACGCCCCGAGCCGTGAGTTCTGCAGCGTTCGCCGTGAACGGACCAACACTCCGCTGCAGGCGCTGGTGACGCTCAACGATCCGCAGTTCATCGAGGCGGCGCGTCATCTGGCGCAGCGTGCGCTGACAAACGACGGCGACCGGTTCGACTTTTTGGCACTGCGCTTGTTGTCTCGCCCTTTTCGGGCCGAGGAACGCGCGGTCGTCGAATCGACGCTCGCGGCCCTGCACGCCCATTACAAGGAAGCGCCGGGAGAGGCGAAGAAGCTGCTCGCGGTCGGCGAATCGCAGGCCGACGCGCGACTGAACCCCGCGGAGCACGCCGCATGGACGATGCTCGCCAATCAGCTCTTCAATCTTGATGAAGTGTTGTGTAAGTGACGGGATTGATTCGTTTAGCGCTCGCGAGATCTCACATGAGCGCTAAACGAAAACTACTCAATTCTTGAACGGCCGAAAGCTGCGGGCCATGCGCTCGACGTCGGGACGAAGCAACACCGCATGGGCGGCGTTGAGCCGGCCGGCGAAAATCGCGCCGCTGGTTCCGACGTTGACTACGAAGTAATCGAGAATGACGGCTTTCCCCTGCATCTCGGCCGAGTACGCAAACTGACTGATCTGCGTCGGCGCCGGCACGCCGCGCGGGTTCTCCGCGCCTGTGATCTTCGCCTGGTTCTTCTGCAGCCAGGCATGCACCTCCGCCTGAAACGTCTCCGCCTTGGGCAACTTGTCGGCCGATTCGAGCGTCAGCAGGACGCCGTTGCCCTGACGTTCGTCGAGGTAAATCTGCTTGCCTTCGATTTTGCCCACGCGCCAGCGGCGCGAATAGATGAAATGGACGCCGAGGTCGGCGTCCTCGAAGAGGAGTTGCGTGTTGTCGTCGTTGGGTTCGAGCGGGATGCGGGCGACGGCGGCGTCGGCGAGTTCGGGGTTCTGGGCGCCCGGCTTGCGCGTCAGCACGAACGTCCCTTGAATCTGCCCCTGCGGCTTGCCCTGCGCGTCGACGAGATTGTGATTGGCGGCAATCGTCATGGTGCGCAGGAAGGCGCCCTGCAGATCGAAGTGCAGGACGCCGTCGAGCTGGTGTTGAGTGGGCCCGTCTTCGCCGACGCCATCGATGGTTCCCTTGAAGGTGACGATCGCGTGGGGTCGGTCGAGTTGCGTCTGCACCTCGACGAAATGGCACTGCAGCGTCCCCTTGGTGATCTTCTCGAGATCAGTGAGCTCGCGCACCGCCGACTCCTCAGCCGACCAGCGGTCGCCGGGCTTTACGGGGAGATTGGCGAAAAGCCCGACGAGCGCGGGCGTGAAGACGTCGGTGCGAACAAGATCGATCTCGTTCCATTTGAGCGGGCCGGTCGGGCAGAACGGGACTTCGTGATTGTTGTGCCGCAGGATGACGAGCTTGCGAACCTCGGGCCTCAGCGAGATGTCTTGAGGTTCATTCCCCACTTTGCGCTGGAACGTCATTTCCTGGAAGACGCGTACCGTCCGCTCGCCGGCGCCGACCTTGTGGGGCAGGATGCGTTCGTCGTAGTCGATCTTGGCCGAGCCCTGGACCGGAAACTCCTTGGCCTGGACGATGATCTTGCCCAGGATCTGGGTTCGGCAACTTACGCGATACTGGTATCCTGGGTGAAAATTTTCACGAAGTAGATACGCGGTCTGAGTCCAGGCGTGCGTGGGAAAGCAAGCGGACAGCAAAACCGCAACGATGGGCAAGGAACTTCTCATCAAGGCCGCCAAAATGACAGAGAATGGGGAAAAGAGAAGCCAGTCGCTCGCTGTCCCATGGATTGTACCGGCGGAAAACTGGTGAAAGGAAGCGCAAGATAAGCGCCTTTCCGCGTTTTTTCAGTGAGGGCCTCAACTTCTGTTAATTCCACAAGACGAAGTGATTATGCCAGTTAGGCAACTCGTTGAGCAATTATGACGCGGCAGGATTTGCAACATTGAACAGAAATTGTAAGGAAGCTCGGAAATCCGCCGCCAATGACATTCTTTTCACCGGCAAGTTTGAGCCATCATAAGGTTCTCAGAAATTGCGTTAAGGCTATGCGGAAACAGCCGTTACTACCACTGAAAGCACCCCTTCGGAGCCCGTTCGCCGGGGGCGAAGAGACACTTGGGCACAGCGTTTGCCATTTATCTCCCTCGCCTCCAAGGATGGAAGCCCGAGGAATACGGAGGTCAGGCCATGGAACGCCGGAAGAGTCAGCGAACCGAATCGGATTGGCTGGCATCGAAAGGCCGGGCTGGCATATAGCCCACGGACGACCTCCCCCGGAAGAAGCCGGGAATTCGACTCGAAAGATGTCCGCATCGCAGCGCCTTTTTGAATATGTCTGAAGGCCCCGATGCTGTTCGAACCAATAAGGCGAGAAGGCTCCGGTAGTTAGGCCTAAACCTTTCAACCGCCCCTCTCGCCCCAAGACGCTATGGCGGAAACGGAGTGAGCCATGAAATCGTACCGAATCGACGCGCTCAAGGAACTCAAGGAGCAGCAAGTGCGGTTCGCCCCGCCTCATCGCCGACTGGAACAGTTGGCGCGAGGCGAGAAGTTACTGGTCGAGATCGACGAGGCCCGGGAGTATCCGTTCCAGTACGTTTGCTACCGGATCACGGAGTTTCGGCCCGAAAGTTACCCGAATCTCTTGATCTCCGGCGCCGACCTGGTGCACGATCTGGGATTGTTCCTGGGGAACCTCGCCGACTCGATGCCGCCGATGACGGCCGAGGAAGTGAACGAACCGGTCTTCACGATGGAGGAATTCAGTCGCAAGCTGAACGTCACCTCGCGAACGATCAATCGCTGGCGGAAACGCGGGCTGATCGGCATTCCGGTGCTGCACCAAGGACGTCGGCAGATCGGGTTCGTGGCCTCGCTGGTGGAGCCGTTCTTGAACGCGCATTCGGATCAGATCGAGCGGAGCGGGAAATTCACCCAGCTCACGCAAGCGGAGAAGGATGAGATCGTCAGTGCCGCTCGCCAGCACGTTCGTCTGGGAGCGGGGAGTTTTACGGAGATCACGCGAACGATCGCCGCCCGCCTCGGCAGGGCCCCCGAAACGGTACGTTATACCCTTAAAAATTTCGACCGGGAGTATCCGAGTCAGGCCCTTTTCCCGTCGCGGACCGGTCCTTTGGACCCGGCCGCCAAACAAACCATCTTCAACTCCTATCGCAGGGGGATTGCCGTGAACACCTTGGCCAAAACTTTCCAGAGAACGACTTCCTCCATGTACCGCGTCATTAACGAGATTCGCGCCCAGAAGCTCCTCGAACAGCCGATCGACCTGATCCCGAACGCCACGTTCGAAGACGCGTCTCTCGAAGAAGCCATTCTCGCCCCGATGCCGGGAGCCGAGGCGTTCGAAGAAGCGCGCCGCCGGATGCGTGTCCCCAAGGATGCGCCCCCCGAACTCGCCTCCCTTTATGAACTCCCGCTCCTCACCAAGGATCAGGAACAGCACCTGTTCCGCAAAATGAACTACCTCAAGTTCAAGGCGAAGCAGTTGCTCGACAGCCTGAAGCTTCCGAATGGCAAGATCGATTGCCACGCGGTCCGAACGCAGGATCTCGATCAGATCGAGCACCTCCTGCACGAATCGAACAAGGTGAAAGATCTGCTCATCAACTGCAACATGCGGCTCGTGGTTTCGATCGCCAAGAAGCACTCGGCCCAGTCCGACAACTTCTTCGAACTCCTTTCCGACGGCAATATGTCGGTCATCAAGGCGGTTGAGAAGTTCGATTACAGCCGGGGGAACAAGTTCAGCACCTACGGGAGCTGGGCGATCATGAAGAATTTCGCCCGCAGCATTCCCGACGAAAAGACGCGTCGAGAACGTTTCGTGACCGGCAGCGAAGAGGTCTTCGACCGAGCCGAGGATGGCCGAAGTCACGAGAAGGAGATCCTGGCCCAGGCCGAACAGGCGACGCACAAGGTGAATCGCTTGCTGGAATACCTGGAGCCGCGGGAGCGGGAAATCATCCGCATGCGAGCCGGGCTCGACAGCAATCCCGAGGGGATGACGCTGGAAAAGATCGGCGAGAAGCTCGGCATCACGAAGGAGCGCGTCCGACAGCTCAACGTCCGGGCGATGAAGAAGCTGCGGAGCCTGGTCGACACGAACGCCGAGGAAGCGTAGTCCGGTAACTTGTATGCTTTCTTGGCAGCCCCGCCGAAGTGAGTCTCGGCGGGGCTTTTTCGTGCGCGGCGGGTCCGTTGTCTACCATTTTCGTTTTCGAAAATGCTTCTTGCGTGAATTTCGCCCCCGCGTGGCGCGCCCGAAGGTTTGCTGTGCGACCGCAGTGCTTTGTTGCCGCCGGACTCTACTCCTCCACTGGCCTGCCTCGCGCGTTAAGATAAGATTGAACCGACCCTCCACCCTCGGCTTCCAGGTCTTATCATGCTTCGGCCCACGCTCCTTGCTTTGTTCCTGGTCGGCTCGGCCGCGTCCGCTCAAGATCGGTATGAGAACCGAATCGCCAAGGCCTCGGGCGACGGCGAGAAGGCGATCAAACGCTTTCAACTCGCGCCCGGCGTGCAGGCCAAGCTCTGGGCCGCCGAGCCGATGCTTGCCAATCCCGTCGCCTTTTGCTTCGACGACCAGGGCAGGTGCTACGTCGCCGAGACGTTTCGCATGTATTTCGGCGTCACCGACAATCGCCGACACAAGTGGACCGACGACGATTTGGCGTCGAAGACCGTCGCCGACCGCGTTGCCCTGTACCAGAAGCACGACGGGTACAAATTCTCGTGGTACTCCGGCGACACCGACCGCATTCGCCAACTCGTCGACACGAAAGGCGCCGGCGTCGCCGACCGCGCGACGGTCTTTTCCGACGGCTACATCAACGCGGAGGACGGCCTCGGTTCCGGCGTGCTCGCCTGGCGCGGCAACGTCTACTACGCCTGTATTCCCGACCTTTGGCTCCTGAAAGACACGAAAGATATCGGCGTCGCCGACGTCAAAAAGTCGCTGCACAAAGGCTACGGCGTCCACGTCGCCTTCGTCGGCCACGATTTGCACGGCCTCAGAATGGGCCCCGACGGCAAGGTCTACTTCTCCATCGGCGACCGCGGACTCAACGTCGAGGCCGATGGCAAGAAGTTCGTCGAGCTGGCCAAGGGTTCGGTGCTGCGCTGCAATCCCGACGGGTCGCAACTCGAGATTGTGCACACGGGGCTGCGCAATCCGCAGGAACTCGCCTTCGACGAATACGGCAACCTCTTCACCTGCGACAATAACGCCGACGGCGGCGATCAGGCGCGCTGGGTGCAGATCGTCGAAGGGGGCGACACCGGTTGGCGGCTTGGCTTCCAGTATCTCCCCAAGCTCGGCATCTGGAACAGCGAGAAGATGTGGATGCCCAAACACGAAGGCCAACCCGCCGCCCATTTGCCGACCCTGGGCAACTTCAGCAGCGGACCTTCCGGCCTCACCTACCATCCGGGCGTCACGCTCCTCCCCGAGAAATACCAAAAGAACTTTTTCTTATGCGACTTCCGCGGCTCCTTCGGCGGCAGCGGCGTCTACGCGATTCGCCTGAAACCCAAGGGCGCCTCCTTCGAGATCGACAAGACCGAGAAGCTGATCTGGAGCATCCTCGCCACCGATTGCGACTTCGCCCCCGACGGCGGACTCTACGTCAGCGACTGGAGCAACGGCTGGAGCCTCAGCAGCCGGGGTCGCATTTACAAGCTGTTCGAGGAATCGAAGGCAGGCGAAATCGAGGCGAAATCCGTGCAGAAGTTGCTGGGCGAGGGGTTCAGTCATCGCCCGGCGACGTCTCTGATCGGCCTTTTGAGTCATGCGGACATGCGCGTGCGGCAGGAAGCGCAATTTGCGCTCGTCGACAAACAGGCGGTCGTCGATCTGCAGACGCTCGCCGTCCAGGGGACGCATCAACTTGCCCGCATTCACGCGATGTGGGGCCTGGGGCAGCTCGCGCGGAAACAGCCGGGCGTCGTCAAGATCCTTGTGCCGCTCACCGCCGACAAGGACGCCGAGATTCGTGCACAGGCGGCGAAGGTGCTGGGGGAATCGAAGTTCGCTGCGGAGAAGGAACTTGCGGACTTGCTCAGCGACGAGTCGCTGCGGGTGCGCTTTCACGCCTGCCTGGCGCTCGCGAAAGTCGGCACGAACCAATCGCTGCCTCAAGTGCTGGCGATGCTGTCCGCCAACAACGACGTCGATCCGTACCTGAGACATGCGGGGGTGATGTACCTGGTTCATCTCAACAATCATTTCCTGCTCGACGCCGTCGCCAAGAATCCTGACGCGGCGGTCCGTTTGGCGGCGGTGCTGGCGATGCGGCGATTGGAGATGCCGAGTGTCGCCATGTTGTTGGGAGACGCCGAGCCGAAGGTCGCGATGGAGTCGGCCCGCGCCATCTACGATCAACCGATCCCGCGGGCTTTCGCGGCGCTCGCCAAGGCGCCGCTATTTGCCGCGGCTGAGCCGTATCGCACGTCGATTCAGCGCCGGGTGTTGGCCGTACATTTGCGGCTGGGCCAGAAAGAGAACGCCGCCGCGTTGACGTCGATCGCGAGCAATCAGGCCCTGTCCGAGGCGATCCGACTGGAGGCACTGCAATTCCTGCAGGCCTGGCCCAAGCCGACCGGTAAGGATCCGATCGTCGGCCTGTGGCGGCCGCGCGAGGGGCGCTCCGCCGACGACGTCGCCGAGGCGATCCGCGCCAGTCTTTCTGCCCTGACGCTCAATAGCGATAAGGTCCGCGCCGAGGTTGCCAAGCTCGCGGCACAATACGGCATCAAGGAAATCGGCCCGACGCTGCGGACGCTGCTTCAAGATCCAACGAAGTCGACCCGCGTGCGCATCGAAGCGCTGCGGGCGCTCGAAGTGCTCCGGGACAAGAATCTGGGCGATCTCGCGAAAGCGCTGCTCACCGACGAGGCGCCGCTCGTGCGTCATGAAAGCCGGCGCATTTTCTTGGCGAAGTTGCCCCCCCAGGAAGTCGTGACGGCGCTCGCCGAGGTGTTCAAGAGCGGCGAGATCGCTGAGAAGCAGGGCGCGCTCGCCCTCCTCGCGAACGTCAAAGACGCCGGCGCCGATGTGTTGCTCGCCCAGATGCTCGCCACGTATGCCAAGCTGCCGGCCGAGATTCGCCTCGATGTCCTGGAAGCCGCGGAAAAACGTACCGCGGACCCGGTCAAGAAGGCACTGGCCGCGCTCGCCCCGGCTGCGAAAGATGAACTTGCTGCGTATCTGCCGTCCATGTCCGGCGGTGAAGCGGAACTAGGCAAAAATCTTTACTTCGATCGCGCCGAGCTTTCCTGCGTCCGCTGCCACAAAATTCAGGGCGTCGGCGGCGACGTCGGGCCCGATCTGTTCGGCCTCTCCAAGCGGGTCAAACGCGACTACATCCTCGAATCGATTGCCGTGCCCAACAAGCACATTGCCAAGGGTTTCGAAACCCTCGTGCTGCTGCTGAACGACGGCAAAGTCGTCACCGGTATCTTGAAAGGCGAGGACGCCAAGGAGGTGCGGTTGGTGACGGCCGAGGGGAAGATCTTGATCATCGCGAAGGACGAGATCGACACGCGTAGCAGCGGGCCGAGCGCGATGCCCGCGGATTTGATCCGGAAGATGTCGCGGCGCGAGCTGCGCGATCTGGTGGAGTTTCTTTCGGGGCTGTAGGAAAATTACCGAGCCGCAACCGTCAGGGAGCCGACTGCACCGCCACCTGCTCCCTGACGGTCGCGGCTCGGTTGACGAAGCTTGTTTTACTTCATCGTCGGAGCATTCATGGAAGCCAAACCTGCCGCCGCCGCGACTCCCTCCTCGGTCGATCTGGAGATCAAGGACGCGCAGCTCATCTTCTCCGCGGTCTGGGACGACCTCATTGAACGCCACGGACGCGATAAACTCTGCTTCCCGCGCGAGTTCATCTGGCTGGGGGGCGCCCCGGGCGCCGGCAAGGGGACCAACACGCCGTTCATCGCCAAGACGCGCGACATCAGCGCCCCGGCCATCGTCATTAGCGGTCTGCTCACCAGCCCGCAGGCGACCGCCATCAAGAACCGCGGCATGATGGTCGGCGACCGCGAGGTCATCGGCCTACTCTTCGACGAACTCCTGCTGCCGCAATACCACGACGGCGTCATCATCGACGGCTTCCCGCGCACCAAGGTGCAGGTCGAATGCCTGAAGATGTTCTACCACGCCATGCTCGAACTGCACAGCGAGTACCGGGCCACGCCGCTGGCTCGGTTCTTTCGCAAGCCGATGTTTCGCATCGCGCTCCTCTTCGTCGGCGAGGACGTCAGCGTCGCCCGCCAGCTCAAGCGCGGCCAAGAAATCCACGAGCACAACCGCACGGTCCGCGAGACCGGCAAGGGGAAGCTGCTCGAGGAACGCGTCACCGACATTTCGCACGACCTGTGCCGTAACCGCTACAAAACCTTCCGCGACACCACGTTCGAATCGCTGCAGTCGCTGCGTAAGATTTTTCACTTCCACTTCATCGACGCCGAGGGGGATCTCGAGGATGTCCAGCAGAACATCCTCAACGAGTTCACGTACCAAAGCTCGCTGGAGCTGAGCCACGAGGTCTACGATCTAATTCGTAACATCCCGATCGCGAGCCAGCTGGCGCTGCACGCCCGGCAGGAATTAGTGGAACGGCTCGAGCTTTACGAAGAGGAGAACAAGCCGCTCTTTCAGCGGGTCGTGAGGTTGATCGAGGAGAAGATGATTCCGATCATCCGCACGCATGCCATCTCGGGGCACGCCCGCATCAACAGCGAGGACGAAGTGCTCGAGGATCCGCTGGCCCTGCGCATCATGATCGACGTCTTTTCCGAGCGAGGCTTTCACGCGTCGGTCGATATTCACCGCGAGGAAGTGCCGGAGCGGATCAACCCGGAGACGTGGGAGATCTTGTTTCGCACGAAGAAGATTTACCGCATCGCGATTCGGTACCAACCGTCGGAGATCCGCCGGGGGCACTAAAGGCACTGGGCCTTGAATCGCTCGATTGACAGCAATCTGACAGAGCCCGCAGCGCAAGCAAGGATCGGATCTCGGCCTTGCTTGCGCTGCGGGCTCAAGGGCGAAACGTCGCGAGGTTTCGATTGGAGATGTAGAAGCTGAAGGTCTGCGGCGTCCACCCCGCGGTTGGCACGCCGCCGCGCTTGCCGGGGATGAAGCGCCAGGCGGCGGAAGTGCGTAGGGCGGACTCGTCCAGAATCGCGTTGCCGCTGGAGATCTTGATCGAACTTTTGCTCGGATCGACGTGACCATTGCGGTCGATGTACAGCCACAAGACCACTCGGCCTTCAATGCCTCGTTGCTGCAGGTCTAGCGGGTAGACGGGCGAAGGGTTGAACACGGCCACGGGGTTGTCGAGCTTATCGGCGCCTTCGGATGCCGCGGACGCGCCGGTCTCCTGCTTGGCGACCGGCAATTCCTTCGGCAGTTCCTTCTTCGGCTCGACCTTGACCGGCTCGACTTTCGGCTCGGGGAGCTTCTTGGGCGGTTCGGGCGGCTTTTCTTTCTTCGGCTCGGGCTTCTTTTCCGGCAGCTTGGGCTTGGGTTTGGGCATCGAGATCGGCGGCGCCTTCGGGCTTTCCTTGAGCGCCGTCAAGAACCGCGGTTCTTCTTTCAGGATCGGCGGTTCAATCTTCTTCTCGAGGGGCTTGGTTTCCGTCCGCGTGGCCTGAATGGCGACGGAGAATTTGCCCTCGCGCAGCCCGTAGAGAATGGGGGGCGTCTCTTCGTTGACGAACCAGACGGCCATGCCCGCATGGCTGGCCAGACTCAGGAAGGCGCCGAGTCCTAGAAAGAGGCGGGGCATGGGCGGAAAGATCCAGGCTGGGAGGAAGAGTCTCAACACATCCTACGTTATCCGACACAATCTCAATGTCAACAATTAAACAGACAGAATCTCAATATCAGCAGATGCGCACACTGGGGGGGTTGAATGAAGAGGCAACTCGACGAGCGGCGTGCGTCCGCCGTGCATGCCTGCGAGGGTTCTCCAGGAGCCACGGCAAGCGAACGGCGCGTCGATCGCCTTGGGCTCAACTTTGGCCTGCCCAAGTGCCGATGCTATGCCTGAGGGTTCGTCGGTTCGTTTGGGGAGACCTCGCATGGCTGAAAATCGTTGGGGATTGAAGCGTCGTCCGTTCCCGACGACGCCGAACGCCTCCGTTTACTATCCTGCCACCACGCACGAACACGCCCTCGCCCAGCTCGAGCATGGCCTTCAGGACGATGAAGGCCTCCTCCTCCTCCAAGGCGACGCCGGCACCGGCAAGACGCTTCTGGCGCAGATCCTGTTCGACCGCGTACCTGCCGTCGAGTCCGTGTTTCTCACCAACAGCCATCTCCCCGATCGTCTCGCCTTGCTACAAAGTATTCTTTACGATCTCCGCCTCTCCTTCGAGAACGCGAGCGAACACGTCCTGCGTTTGCGACTCATCGATCACTGCCTGCAGCAGTATGCCGAGGATAAGCAGCTGGTGCTGGTCGTCGACGAGGCCCAAAATCTGAGCTTGGATTTACTCGAAGAGTTACGGCTTCTGGGAAACCTCGAAGGAAGCCGCAAGGCAGTGCAGGTCGTGCTTCTGGCGCAACCGACGTTTGCGGAGACGCTTACGTTGCCGCGCCTGGCGTCGTTCGGCCAACGATTGGGCGTGCGCTGCCAACTGGAACCCCTCGAGCTGGGCGAGGCGATCGACTACCTCATGCATCATATTCGCTGGGCGGGCGGCATGCCCGAAGCAATCTTCGACGCGGACGGACTCGAGACGCTGGCGCGCGGCAGTCGCGGCATCCCGCGTTTGCTCAATCAGTCAGCCCAACGTGCGCTCGCGCTTCTGAGCGGAACCGAAATCGAACGCATTGACGCCGAGATTGCGTGCGAAGCCCTGTCGCTGCTGGGTCTGAGTGACGAAGAGCCGGCCGGGGATCGGGAGCAGATGGGCCGCGGGTACGAGATCGACAAGGATCGCGAAATTCGGCTGCGCAAGTCGGCGTGAGCGGGAACTAGACCAGAAAGGGATCGGCATCATGGGCAGAACGCTGGAAAGTTTAAGACGCGTGGAGATCATTTCGTCGGCGACGATCAAGCCGACGCCCCCCGCGTCGCCGCCGGAAGAATGCGTGCTCGACTGGACCATGGACCCTGCGGAAGTGCCGTTCATCGAAGTGGGGGGCAAGGGTAAGATTGCCGCGGTGCTGCCGATCAAGCATCCCGCACATCCGCCCAAGCCGCCTTACCATCATGTTCCGGAAAAGCCGGAGCCGGCAATCGTCGCCCTTGCGGAGTTCGCGGACGTAAGGCCCATGACGGTCAGCTTTCAGGCCTGGCCGGCGCCGACGCAGGGTAGGGGCGTCGCGCGCGAAATCATCGCCCATCATCAGCCGGACCATGCGATCAGCCAGCATTACGCGAAGTTGGCCGAGAGCCTGCTGTCCAAGGAGACGCAAACGACGCTGTGGACGGGCGTTCGCGCCGGCGTCGGCGCCGCGACGGCGCTCTCGAACCTGGCGGTTTCGACCGCGCGTCTGGGGCTGCGCGTGGTGTTGGTCGACGCCGACGCCGGCAATCCGCGCCTGGCGGCGAAGTGGGGCGTGGCTCCTTCATTAGGGTTGCATCAAGTCATCGCCGGGACGGCCCCCCTGGAAGAAGCGGTGCAAACGACGTCGATCTCGAAGCTCTGTCTGCTCCCCGCGCTGCCGCAAGCGCAGGCCGAGGAGATCCCGGCGGAAGCGATCGCCTGGATCGTGCGCTGGCTACGGCAACGCTTTGACGCAATCTTTTTGCGAGGCCCATCGATCGACGGCGGCAACCTGAGCGCCCTGGCGCCCAGCAGCGACGCGGTCTTCGTCGTCGCGCCCAAAGGCGAACCGCTCCCCGTGGGATTGGCGTCGCTCGTCGCCCGGCAAGGCGGCCGGTTGCAGGGCGTGCTCCACACACAGTTCGAACAGTGAGGTCCGGCGCGAATCATCTGCAGTAGGATGCGGGTTGAGATTGAGACTAAATAACGGGCGTGGCCACGCTATAGCTCAATGATTTTCCCTTCTCGCGCCGACTTCGCCAGAGCGTCGAGCACGCGCAGCGTCTTCACCGCTTCCTCCGGGCTCGGCGTTACCGGTTCGCCGTCGAGCACGAAGCTGCCGAAACGCTCGATCATGCGCTGGATTTGATCGTGCCCGGCCAAGCCGTGCGTTTCGCTTTCGCCGACCGGGGCGCCCTCCTTGTAATGATCGAACTCGGCCCGCGTCGTCGGCTGCCACATGTCGTGCACATGGACGAAGCCCTTTTCGCCCACGATTTCCAGCCATTGTCGCATCGGATGGATGAAGCCGCAATCGAAGGTTGCGATGCGGTCGTCGGGAAACCAGAGCGTGCCGCACATTTCGACGTCGCAGTCGGCCTCGTAGCGGGCGGTCGCCCAGACGCGGGTCGGCTCCGCGCCGAGCGCCCAGCGGATGCCGTAAATGCAGTAACAGCCGACGTCGAGCAGGCTGCCGCCGGCCAGGTCGGAGCGGAGGCGGATGTTCTTGGTCGAAAGTTGCGGCATCTTGAAGGTAAAGGCGCTGTTCACCCGGCGGACGGCGCCGATCTCGCCGCGGTCGAGGAAGTCGCGCAACAGCTGGGTACGCGGATGGTGCGGCCACATGAAGCCGTCCATCAGGCAAACTTTTTTCGCGGCACAGAAATCAACGAGTTCGCGCGCCTCGGCGGCGGTCGGCGTCAACGGCTTTTCGCAGAGGATGTGCTTGCCGCGCTCGGCGGCTTTCTTGGTCCACTCGGCGTGCAGCGTGTTGGGGAGCGGATTGTAGACGGCGTCGATTTCGGGATCGTCGAGCAGGGCCTCGTAGCTACCGTAGGCGCGCGGAATGTTCGCCGACTCGGCGGCGGCTTGCGCCTTTTCGAGCGTGCGGCTGGCGATGCCGCGCAACTCGGCGTTGCGGGCTTTGGCGAAGGCGGGGAGCAGGCGGTCGTTGATCTTGGCGACGCCGAGAATGCCCCATCGGACTTTTTTGCTCATGATGATTCCGCTACAGGAAGGTAAGTGTGGATCTCAACATTTCGCCGTCTTGCGTTTCTTGCCGAGCGAGCCGCGCTTGCGGACTTTCTCAATGTACTCGGGCGCATAGGGGACTTTGCATGACGTGTCGCCGACGTCGACCGAGACCGTGCCGATCTTTTCCGCGGCTTGCAGGGCGAGATCCGTGAGCGGCAGCACGTAGCAACCCACGGAGATGACGAAGTTATTCATGGCATAGCGGACGCGATTGCGTTCCGTCGGAAGCGTCTTTTGCACGCGCTGCAGCAGCTTTTTCAATTCCGCCAAATCGAGTTCCGCATCATCCTTGATCGCGACCAGGCTGCTCAGCGTCGCCCAACCGGTGACGGCCACGGACTCCTTCTTCGACTCGATCCATTTCAGAGCTAACTCCCAGCCGTGCAGGCTCTCGGCCGCGACCCAGGCGACAGTCGATCCGCACAGCGCGTTGCTGGTCGCATTGTCGACCCAGTGCTGCAGATTCTTCTTGGTCATCTTGAGATCGTCGGCGATCAAGCCGGCCAGGTACATGGCGTCGTAGATGCCGGTGTCGTACAGGTCGAGAGCCAGCTGGTAATCTTTCTTGATCCGTTTCTGAATCTTTTTCAGGGCTTCCACCTTCACGCCCAAGAGCGGCTCCGGGATGTCGTGCTTGAGGAGCACCTTCTTGATGCTCTCGCTGCCCAACGGTTTGAGTTCCTGGACAATCTCGGCGGCGGTCATCGGCGGGGCTCCGGGGGTATGAGGACGCAACTCATGTTATAGGCTAAAGCTTGGCGAGCGCCTCCGCTAGATCGAGTATCGCTTGCCGTTCGTGATCGGCATGGATCGAGACGCGCAACCGCGCTTGCCCCTCGGGGACCGTCGGCGGGCGGATGGCGCGGACGTCGAACCCGGCGGCCTGGATCTTGGCGGCCAGCTCCACCGCCTCCGCGTCGGCGCCGATGACGATGGGGACGATGTACTGCCGACCGAGCCCGGCGATGCCGTTTCGCGCCAGCGCCTCGCGGAAGGTGGCGGCGTTGAGCCGCAAGCGCGTGCGCGCCGAGAAATCTCGGGCCACGCGCGAAATCATGTCGCACCACCAGCGCGCGACCTGCGCCGGGAGCGCCGTCGTGAACAGAAAATGCCGGCAGCGGTTGATGAGCAGTTCGCGCAGCAACTTCGAGCCGACGACGTAGGCGCCCGGGACGCCGAGCGCTTTGCCGCCGGTGTGGACGGTCGCCAGGACGCGGTCGCGCAGCTCGAGGGAATCCACCAGTCCGGAGCCGTGCGGCGCGAAACAACCGGTCGCATGGGCCTCGTCGACGATCAGGTGCGCCGGATATTTCTCGGCGAGGTCGGCGATCTCCGCGAGCGGGGCCTCGTCGCCTTCCATTCCGAAGAGCGATTCGGTGACGATAAACCATTCCTGATCCACGGCCCGATTCGCCTGGGCGGACTTCAATAATTCCTCGAGATGATTCAGATCGTTGTGCCGAAAGATGTGCCGGGCGGACTTTGACAGGCGCAGGCCGTCGATGATCGAGGCGTGGTTGAGTTGATCGGAGAACGCGACGTCGCCGGGGCCGATCACGGTGGCGAGCAACCCCTCGTTGGCGACGTAGCCGCTGGTGAACACCAGGGCGGCCTCCGCGCCATGCCAGTCGGCGAGCAGACGCTCGGCTTCCTCCCAGAGGGGATGTTGGCCTCGAAGCAAGCGCGAGGCGAGCCCGCTGTGGGCTAATCCCTGCACGCCTGGGAGGGAGAGGTTGCCGAAGCCAAGGTAATCGTTCGAGCTGAAGTCGATACCCACGGGCGGCGTCAGGGTGCGGTAGCGTCCCTGGGCCTGGAGGTCGTTCAAGATCTTCGTCCAGCGTTCCGGCAAAGCCATGGCGGTCTCCCCTACAGGCAATCCTGGAGGAAGCGAATGCCGTGTGCGATGTCGTCGTACCGTTGCTGCTGCGTGCCGACTTCCCGTTCGATGCAGAGCGGTCCCTGGTAGCCGACCCCTTGCAGCGTCTTGATGAAGAGCGGGATGTTCGCTTCGCCCTTGCCCAGGGGGACTTCTTCGCCCCAGGTTCCGCGAACTTTGGTGCGGATGGCGTCCTTGACGTGGACGCTGCGGATGTCGGGGCCGAGGATTTCGACGGCGCGGATGGGGTCGCCCATGTCGTAGAGGATCATGTTGGCGGGGTCGAAGTTGATTTTGAGATTGGGGCACTTGAGGTCGTCGAGGGTGGCCCGTAGCAGTTCCGCCGACTCCTGGCCCGTTTCGAAGGCGACGGTAATGTTCTTGGCGCGAGCGAGATCGCTCACCTTGGCGAGCGTGTCGAGGAACGCCTTCCGCTCGGGATTGCCGGGTTCGGGGATGAAACCTGCATGCAGCATGAGGTCGGCGAGTTTTAGATGTTGGGTCCGTTCGAGGGCCCATTCGAAGCGTTTGAGGCGTTCGGCACGGGTGGCGGGATCGCCGAACCCGCCGGTTTTCTCGATGTGCGCGGGCGTGGTGTAGTCTTCGCCGGGAAAGCCGAGCATGGTTCCGGTCAGCTGCAAGCCGGCCTGTAGGGCGGCGGCAGGCATTTCTTCGCCTTCGTCCCAGGAAGCGTGATGGGGATCGCCGCACGCGATTTGGACGGCGGAAACGCCCAGGCTGTCCATGAAGCGCTTGAGTTCGGGGATACTCGTGACTTGCAGCGACCAGCTGCAGACGCCGATGGCGAGAGGTTCGAGAGCCACGCAGATCTCCTTGGCGAGAGCGGGTTGAGGAATGGTAGAAACATCTTAGAGCGCGGAACGGGCAATGGACACCGGTTCGAAACGCCGAAAAAGCGTAGGGGAAAATCGATTTTTGCGGCCTGAGGGGGAGTTGCGGAAGGTACGCGGAGCGGGGGTCGGAAAAAATGAAAAATCCGGAAAATTTTACTTGCATTCGCGGAATCTAGGGCCGCAGATCGCATTTTTCCTGTTGACAATCGACTGATCGATTTTGTAATATGACGGCGTAAGGTCGAGGTAGGGACGTCGCAGGAGCCGCGGACGAGGCAGTGGAGCCGAATTGCAGTCGAGCGGTCCGCGATTTGCTTGCCCGACCAAAGTTTACTTTCCAGCCTAGACGCGAATCATTGTGAGTTTGTCAGCTCCCTCGATCCCCGAAAGTACGTAACATCTCTCCGAAACGGAATTCGGGAGTTCCTCTCCCAAGGATTCGGGCCTCTACCCCTATTTCCAAGGTGGCGTCCAGGTTCTCCACTTGGCCCCCACGGAATGGTGCCGCATGAGCAAAGATCAGTTGCAAGCCCTCAGCAAGAAAGATCTTGCGGATCTTGCGAAGAAGAAAGGCCTTCTCGGCGTCGGCGCCATGAAGAAGGACGAATTGGTCGCCGGTCTACTGGCGGTCGCCCAAAAAGCGAAACGTCAAAAGGACCGAAAATCCCGCGCACGGCCGCAACTCGCCGCCGCCCGCACCACGAACGGGACTGTTTCTCCCGAAGAACAAATCGAACGCAGCAAGTACGACGTCGGCGTCCCCACCAAGGATCTGTCCGTCAAGGTGCCCCGCGAACTCCCCGGCGGCTACGGCAAAGATCGCATCGTCTGCATGGTACGCGATCCCTACTGGATCCATTGTTACTGGGAAATCACCCGCCAGGCGATTCAGCGGGCCGAATCCGCTCTCGAGCAAGATTGGTACGGCGCCAAACCGATCCTGCGACTCCTCGACGTCACCGGCCATGACTCCGCCTCGCATGCCGCCGCCGAATCCATGGTCCGCGACGTCGAAATTCACGGCGGCTGCAACAACTGGTATCTCGAAGTCGCCAACCCTCGCTCCTACCGCGTTGACGTCGGCTATCTCGCCAAGAACGGCCGATTCTACGTGATCTCCCGCTCGAACACCATCAACACTCCCCGCGCCGGCATGAGCGACGTGATCGACGACAACTGGTCCGATCTCGACACCGCGAAGGCCGAACGTATCTTCGCGATGTCCGCTGGATTTGATGCGACCGCGAGCAGCCTGGAACTGAAACAACTCTTCGAAGAACGCCTGCGTCGTCCCATGGGTTCCCCGGCCGTCACCAGTTTCGGCTCCGGCGCCTTCCAGTTCGGCAAGCAGCGGAAGTTCTTCTTCCAACTCGACGCCGAGCTGATCGTCTACGGCGCCACCGAGCCCAATGCCAAGGTGACGCTGCAAGGCGAACCGGTCAAACTTCGGCCCGACGGCACGTTCACCATGCGTTTCAGTCTCCCCGACAGCCGGCAGATCATCCCCGCCGTCGCCGCCTCTGCGGACGGCATCGAAGAACGGACCATCGTCTTGGCCGTCGAGCGCAACACCAAACATCTCGAACCGCTGATTCACGAAGTCAACGAAGGTTGAGGCGTCGCCGCTGAAAAGGATTTGGGACGAGCCCATGGATGCCCTCCATGGGCTCGCTGCATTTCAGAACCGCCACGCCAACTATGAGTCATTGACTCACGGCGGACCGCGGGAGGTAAAACGCCTTACGCTCACGTGGTTTGCCTTGATCACGATGCGTCATTCCGCATGCCGACGAACCGGGTCGCGTCAGCGCCCGGAGTACGGAGGGTTTGCAAGGCCGCTCTGCTCCAGGCGCTGCCGCGACCCGGCTCGCCCTGTGCATCAAGCGGAGTCTGAAATTCGGCTTGCCCAATGTGAAAAGCAGGCGAATCTTTGACGGGATGCTCGCTTTGAGTTCGGGTTTGAGTTTGACGCTTCCATGACTCTTCACGAACCGCGGACGTGAAAGTCGTTGCATTTGCTTCAGGTTGCCATATGTTAGCATCGCAAGAGCGGCGTCGCCGATTGAGCGAAGTCGCTCTACCTCTCTTGTCTTCGAGGTGAATTATGCCTTCGCGTCCGCTGCGGATTTTCACGGTTCTTCCCCATCTGCCCGGTCGTTTGCAAGGACTTCAGAAGCTCGCCTACAACCTTTGGTGGTGCTGGAATTCTGAAGCCGTCGCCCTTTTTCGCCGAGTCGACGACGAGCTTTTCGACAAGGTCGAGAACAGCCCCGTTAAACTCCTCGCCCACGTCAGTCAGGAACGTCTCGAAGAACTGATGCGCGACGACGGCTTCCTCGCTCACATGGACCGCGTCCTCTCGGGACTCGACAAGTACCTGAGTGCCAAGACCTGGTTCCAGGAGACTTACGGCAAGAACTTTACGTCCACCGAAGAGCTTTTCTCCGTCTTCCGCCTCGCCTATTTCTCTGCAGAGTTCGGCCTGCACGAGAGCGTGCCGATTTACTCAGGTGGCTTGGGACTGTTAGCGGGCGACCATCTCAAGTCAGCGTCGGATCTGGGCATCCCCCTGGTCGGCGTGGGTCTGCTCTACCGCGAAGGTTACTTCCGCCAATACCTCAACGTCGACGGCTGGCAGCAGGAACGCTATCCCGAGAACGACTTCATCAGCTTGCCCCTCGTCCCCGAGACCAAGACCGACGGCTCGCCGCTGACGGTCACGGTACCGATGCCGGGCCGTGAAGTTCACGCGCGCATTTTTCGTCTGCAGGTCGGACGCGTCCCGCTCTACCTGCTCGACACCAACATCCCGCAGAACTCGCAGGAGGATCGCCAAATCACCGCCCGGCTTTACGGCGGCGATCACGACATGCGCATTCGTCAGGAAATGATCCTGGGCATCGGCGGCATCCGCGCGCTCCGCGCGCTGGGTAAGTATCCCACGGTTTGCCACATGAACGAAGGGCATTCCGCCTTCTGCGGGCTCGAGCGCATTCGGCTGCTCATGGAGGAGAAGGGGTTCGAGTTCAGCGTGGCCCGCGAAGCCGTCGCCGCCGGGGCGTGCTTCACCACGCACACGCCCGTCCCCGCGGGCAATGACGTCTTCGCGCCGCACCTGATCCAGCACTACTTCAACGGCTACGTTCCGCAACTCAAGATCGACTGGAACGAGTTCCTCGGCCTGGGTCGCCAGAATCCGCGCGATCACAACGAACCGTACTGCATGACCGTCCTCGCCATTCGTATGTCGAACACGAGCAACGGCGTCAGCAAACTGCACGGCGTTGTTTCCCGGCAAATGTGGAAGGCGATCTGGCCCGAACTCCCCGAAGCCGAGGTCCCCGTCACCTCCATCACCAACGGCGTCCACACCCGCACCTGGCTGGCGCCGGAAATGTCGCAACTCTTCGACCGGTACCTCGGCATCCAGTGGGAAGATCGTCCTACCGATCACAGCGTGTGGAAAAAGGTCGAGAACATCCCCAACGCCGAGCTGTGGCGCACGCATGAATTACGCCGGCAACGGCTCGTCGTCTTCGCACGCAATCGCCTCAAGGCGCAGATGGAACGTCGCGGCGCCCCGCCTTCGGAAATCGCCAAGGCGGAAGAGGTCCTCGACCCCAACACGCTGACCATCGGCTTCGCCCGCCGATTCGCCACCTATAAACGCGGCACGCTCATCTTCCGCAATCCCGAACGGCTCATCAAACTCATCAGCAACAAAGAGCGACCGGTGCAGTTCGTCTTCGCCGGCAAGGCGCATCCGCGCGATCACGGCGGCAAGGAGCTGATCGCCGAGATCATCCACATGTGCCGACGGACGGAGTTCCGCAACCGCATCGTTTTCATCGAAGATTACGATGTCAACGTCGCCCGCTACCTCGTCCAGGGCGTCGACGTTTGGCTCAACAACCCGCGTCGTCCTCTGGAGGCCTCCGGCACCAGCGGCATGAAAGTCGCCGTCAACGGCGCCCTCAACATGTCGATCCTCGACGGCTGGTGGTGCGAAGGCTACACCGGCGACAACGGCTGGGCGATCGGCGCCGGCGAAGAATACACCGACCTCAACTACCAGGACGACATCGAGGGCCGATCGATGTACGATCTGCTCGAGCAAGAGATCGTGCCCCTCTTCTACAACCGCTCGACCGATGGTTTGCCGCGCGGCTGGATCAAGGCGATGAAGCGGTCGATGACGACGGTGAACTCGGTGTTCAACACGAACCGCATGGTGCAAGAGTACGTGGAGAAGGCGTACGCACCCGCGGCGATGCGGGCGCTGGCGCTCAACAGCAACGAACTCAAACGCGCCCAGAGCCTCGCTGACTGGCGCAAGCGGCTCGTGCGCGAATGGGACAAGATCCGCGTCGAGCAGATCGAAACCAACGTCAAGGACCCGATGCACGTCGGCGCCCAGCTCGAAGTCCACGCCAAGATTCACCTGGGCAGCCTGCAGCCGACCGATGTCGAGGTGCAGCTGTTCCACGGCCTGATCGACAACTCGGGCGAAGTGGCCAAGCCCTTCTCCGTGTCGATGAGCCCCAACGGCACCGTGGGTAACGGCGCCGTCACGTTCAAGGGGAACATCGCCTGCAAGGCGAGCGGCCAATACGGCTACGCGGTCCGCGTGCTCCCCAAGAACGGCGATTTGGCGAACTCGTTCGAGCCCGGCCTGGTCACCTGGGGATAATCCCAGGTGATGCCTGGGCACGTCAATGTTGATGTACTTCGAGTGCGCAATAGTGACGTGTTGACCTTACGAGCGACGGATTTCATCCAGGCCTTACGGCCTGGTCTGCGCGAGGGCCATGCTACGCTGCCTTGTCCTTGGCGAAGCGCAGGTGCGAGCCGGCGACGTATTCCTCATTCAGCTCGATGCTGATCCAGCGTCGACCGAGTCGCTCCGCCTCCTGGCCCGTTACATTGCTGCCGCCGAACGGGTCGAGCACCGTTTGCCCCGGGCTCGTTAAGAAGCGAATGAAGAAGTCCGGCAGTTCGGGCGGAAAGCGCGCCGGGTGCACGGTGAGCCCCGCCGCCTTGCAGCGAAAGATGTACGGATCGTGCGACCGCGTGTTGGGCACGGTCAGTAGGTTGGGCGGAATCGCCCCGCCGTGATCGCGCTGAAAGTGCGGCCCGATCTCGTGCTGCGACGGACGCATGGCCGGCTTGTACCCGTCTTTCAGTAGTCGCTTCATCGATTTGCTGTACGGCACGAGCACCCGGCGATTGTCCGCCTGCGGTTCCTTCGACTTCGACAGCCACCACAGATGCGTGACCGCTTCCTTGACGCGCGTGCGGCGGATCGTTACCCATTCCGCCGGCGTGGGCAAGCGCGACGGGTTGAACCAGTAGAAATCCTGCGCCAGGAAAAACGTCTGTCCGAGCCGTACCAGAAGTTCGTAGGGAAAAAGCGAGCGCGTCGCAGACCCTTTGTTCCACGCTCCCCCCAATTCCATGACGAAGCTGCCGTCGGGCGTGAGGACGCGGTAGATCTGGTCGGCGATCGGCATGAACCAGTCAATGTACTCTGACGCTGAGACGTTGCCGTAGGCCTTGGGCCGGCGCAACGCAAAGGGGGGCGATGTGAAGACCAGCGAGATCGAGTCGTCGGGGATTTGAGCCAGCATTTCCAGGGCGTCTCCCTGGTAGGCGCTGCCTAGCTCCGTCATGTAACTCGGTTTCCGCTTGGACACGCCCGGCTCCTTCCCCTGTTTGCCGTAAGCGGGGCCTTATAACAAGATTCGCAGTGTGGGCAAGCCCAAGTTTCACTCGCCCGTACCCTGGGTGCGCCAATGGATTCTGGCGAGCCAGGTCGCGTAAGCGCCTGGAGCACAGCATCCCGTGCGGTTACTCCAGGCGATTACGCGACCTGGCTCGCCGATTATGCCGGGACGAGTGCCGGAAACCATTGGCGCGCCCCGTACCCTCGCTTCGCATCGAGGGCGTGCGCAGGCACGATCCTGTCTTCCTCGTTACTTCACCTCCAAAACCGCACGTTGCTTTCGCAGCATCGTCTGCAGCTCGGCGATCGGCGCCTTTCGTAATTCGACGCCCCGGACGATCGCCAGGTGCGCCGCGACGCCGGCGGCTTGCCCCATCGCCATCCACGTCGGTTCCAGACGAATGCTCGAAAACGCGACGTGCGTCGTGCTCGCGGGGACCGGGACGATCAGGCCGTCGATTTTTTGCGGGATCATGATGCGGTACGGGATCTGATAGGGCCGGGTGATCTTCCGCAGCATCCCCAGGTACCCTTCGAGAATCACCGTGTCGCCCGGCTGCCTTTTTTGCGTCGGGAAGCTGTCGATCGGAAACTCGCCCACCGCGATCGCGTCGGCATGCGTTCGCTCGGCGACGAGCCCCGGCTGCTCCGTGACGTTCCGCTCGCTCAGCGTGTACTCGCCCACGAGACGCCTGCCTTCGCGTACATAGAGCTGGAAGGGAAAGTAGTCGGTGTCAGAAAACTCCGTACGGCACAGATGGTACTTGCGGGCCGTGGCGCGGGACTTCTCCGAGACCATGGCGTCGTTCTGCAGAAACCACAACAGGCCCAGCGTGAGATTGCGGATCCGCGCCGTGATGTGTTCCCGTGTCGGCCAATCGGCCTCGATGTAGCCGGCGTTCTCCTCGGCGAAGACGAAGCCCAACGTGACCGGCTTCATGTTAAGTTCGACCTTGTCGTTAGGGAGCGGACGAATCGTGAAGATGATCTTGGTCAAGTCGTCGCCGAGTTTGCCGCGCTGGAGATCTTCGAAGTAGCCCAGATAACGGGTGCGGTCGTATCCTTCGGGCGGAGCGGCGAGCGGCGCTTGGAGAGCGGGGTTCGTCGTCAGCAGCACGCGGAACGTGTAGGCCTGGAGTCGTTGGTCGCCTTTGCCGGTCCCCCCGATGCGTTCGCCGCCGGGGATGTTGTAGATGTGCCCGGCGTGGGGTTCGCCGAACTCGTCGCGCCCCTCGCGGCCGAGCCGAAACGCCGCGCCGGCGGCCGCGAGCAGATCGCCTTCATAGGTCGCATCGACAAAGACCTTGGCTCGCAACGTCAGCCGATCGCCCTTGGCGCGATTCTTCACCGTGACCGCGACCACGCGTCCCGCCTTGGTCTCGGCGCCTTCGAGCTGATGATACTTGTAGACGGCGATCCGCGGTTGTTCCGCGAGGAACTGCTCGAAAACCTTCTCGGCGACCGACGGTTCGTACCAGTAACCGTCCTGACAGAGCCGAACCTGTTCGGACTTTTCGCCGTGCGCCGCGACGTAGTGCGCCTTCACGCGATCGACGAACTCGCGGAAGAAGCCCTGAATCAGCGGACGATTCTCGATGTCGCTGGCGCCCAGGCCGCTCGCGCTCATGCCGCCGACGCGCCGGTGGTATTCGACCAGCGCGACGTCGTGCCCGAGCCGTGCGGCAGTCACTGCCGTGGCGATCCCGCCGGGCGTGGCGCCGATCACGACGACCTCCGGTTCCGCATATAGCGAGGCGCCGGGAAGCGTCAGTCCGAGGACGAGGGCAAACGAGATTCGCATCGCAGGCTCCTGAAGAGTCGGGGATCTTTCTCTCATGGTATGCCGCGAGCCCGGTTCGAGTCTTCCATTTCGACTTTGCGTTGCGTGCCGTGTTTCGTCATAATACCCTTGGCCCGCCTTCGCTCCCTCCCGCCGGAGTTCCCTCCCATGCGCCGCATCGTCACTTTGCTGCTCGTGCTCGGTTTGACACAGGTGCTCCACGCACGCCCCGCGTACAAGCAAGCACTGACGCAAGTCTTCGGCTCCGCGCTCCCCAAGAAACTCCACGACTGCAGCCTCTGTCATCTCCCCGGCGGCGACGAGAACGAGAAGCCGCACAATCTCTTCGGCAAACATCTTGCCGGCCTCCGCAAATCGCTCCGCAAGATGGATCAACCCGACAGCATCGAAGCCCGGCTCGAATACGCCCTCGAACTCGACAGCGACAGTGACAAAGTTACGAATCTCCTCGAAATCCTCACCGGCCACAATCCTGGTGATCTGAGCGACGTCCCCTCGGCCGAGGAGATCAAACATGGCCAGACACTCGCAATGCAGTGGCGGACTGCCAAGAAGAGTTACGCCTGGCGGCCGTTCGACCGCGTGCAGCGTCCGAAGGTTCCGCAGGTGAAGAACGCCGGTTGGGTCCGCAATCCGCTCGATGCGTTCATTGCCGCGGAGCACGAAGCGCTCGGCCTCAAACCGAGGCCGGAGGCGGCGAAAGAAGTGTTGCTGCGGCGCGTGACCCTCGACCTCATCGGGCTCACGCCGACGCCCGCGGAGCTGCACGCGTTTGTTGAAGACACGAGTCCGCAGGCGTATGAGAACGTCGTCGCCCGGTTGCTCGAGGATCCGCGCCACGGCGAACGCTGGGCGCGGCACTGGATGGACGTTTGGCGTTACAGCGACTGGGCCGGGTTCGGCGCCCAGATCCGCGATAGTCAGCCGCACATCTGGCGCTGGCGCGACTGGATCGTCGATTCGCTCAACGCGGACAAAGCCTACGACCGCATGGTCCTCGAGATGCTCGCCGGCGACGAACTCGCCCCCGAGGATCCGCAGGCCCTCATCGCCACCGGTTATCTCGTGCGCAACTGGAAGCTGCTGAGCCGTGAGAAATGGCTGCAGGATACGGTCGAACACACGTCGCAGGCGTTTCTCGGGCTGACGCTCCAGTGCGCCAAGTGTCACGATCATATGTACGACCCGATCACGCAGGCGGAGTATTATCAGCTCCGCGCCGTCTTCGAACCGCACGGCGTCCGCATCGACCGCATTCCCGGGCAACCGGACACGAAGCTGGACGGCATCGCCCGCGTCTACGATAAAGACCTGGCGCCGGTGACGTACCTTTTCACCCGCGGCGACGACCGCACGCCCGACAAGAATCGCAAGATCGTGCCGACCGCGCTGGAGGCGCTGGGCGGATCGCTCGCGCTGGAAGCGGTGACGTTGCCGAAGTCAGCCTACGAGCCCGATGGGCGAGCCTTTGTACTGGAGGACGACGAACGGTTGCTCGAGCAAGACGTGCTCAAGGCGCGTGCGGCGGTGGAGAAGTTTCGTACGGAGAAAGCCGGCGTCGACATTCTCGCGCAGGCGGAACTGGACGCCGAATTGGCGCAGGCCAAGCACGATGCGTTCGCGAAGGTGCGCAGCGCCGACCTGAAACCCAGTGAGACCAAGTTGGCGGAGTCGGCCCATCTGGCGCAACGGCAGGTCGCGTTTCTCGAGGCCAAAAAGCGACGGCTCGTACTGGAGACGGAGCGCAAGAAGTTGACCGACGCCGTCAAGCTCGCCGCGAATGAGAAACTGCTCGCCGAGGCGACCAAGACGTTCGCGAAACTCGAGATGGGTCTGCAGGCGCCCGCGACGACGGCGTATGCGAAACGCGTGCCGCTGAAGTATCCGACGACGAGCACGGGCCGACGTCTGGCCCTGGCGCGCTGGATTGTGTCGTCGCAGAATCCGCTGGCCGCGCGCGTGGCCGTCAATCACGTTTGGCTGCGTCACTTCGGCACGGGCATCGTCCCCACGCCCGCGGACTTCGGCCGCAACGGCAGGGCGCCGTCGCATCCAGCGCTGCTCGATTGGCTCGCCGCCGAGTTCATGGACGGCGGCTGGAAGATGCGCGATCTGCATCGGCTCATCGTCACCAGCGCGACGTATCGCCAGGCGTCGACCAGCGACGCGGCGAACTTGCCGCTCGATCGCGACAACAAGTATCTGTGGCGCTATCCCTCGCGTCGGCTCGAAGCGGAGACGGTGCGCGATCTCGTCTTCCACGTCGCGGGGCAACTCGACTCCAAGCGCGGCGGGCCCGAGATCGATTTCATGCAGGGATTGGCGACCCCGCGCCGCAGCCTGTATTTCCGCAATGCCGCCGAGAAGCAGATGGAGTTCCTGAGCATTTTCGACGGTCCTTCGGTGACGGAGTGCTATCTGCGGAAGCCGAGCGTGATTCCGCAGCAGGCGCTGGCGATGCTCAACAGCGAGCTGACGATGACCAATACGAAGAAGCTGACGGATCGCCTCGCGCCCAAGTTCGTCAGCGACGAATCGTTCGTACGGGCGGCGTTCGAAGAAATCCTGGCGCGCAGTCCCGGCGAGGCCGAGGTCCAGGAATGCGTCCGCTTCTTGACGGAGCAGAAGCAGTTAAGCCGAGCACGCTTGAACCTCGTGCACGCACTCTTCAATCTGCACGAGTTCGTGACGATTCGTTAGCGCAGTAAGCCCCGGGGTGAGGTACTCCGAACCCCGGGGATAAAGCGGTTGCAAACGTCGATCCCCGGGGTTCGGAGTACCTCACCCCGGGGCTTGAGCATCATCCCATGCCCATCCTTCCCGTGCTCGATCTGCTCGGCGGCCAAGTGGTCCGCGGCGTCGCCGGCGAGCGCAGCCGATATCGCCCGATTGTCAGCAAGCTTTCTGCCGGCGCTGAACCGCTGGAGATTGCCCACGCCTTTCGCCGTGTCTTCGGCCTGAGCGAACTTTACCTGGCTGATCTGGACGCCATCGCAGGTCAAGCGCCCGCTCGGGAAGCCCATCGCCAGTTGCGCGACGACGGCTTTCACCTGTGGATCGACGCTGGCGTAAGCAGTTTCGCGGAGAGTCAACTTCTGGAGGACGCCGACGCAATCGTTCTTGGGTTGGAATCGCTCGCATCGCCCCAAGTTTTACGGGACATTGTCGCGGCATGCGATCCGGAACG
>JBBQPM010000066.1:0-32169 GCA_038217425.1 Gemmatales bacterium | reverse complement strand
TCTCGGTCTTGTCGCTGCGAACCACTTTGTTGTCGGGGCCTACCAACCCGCCTGGATCGCGCTCGACGCCGCCTTCCACCGAGACGCCCAGGCAAAAAACGATGCACAGGAAGCTGGCGCCGATCATGACCCAGAACACGCGACCCGCCAATGCTTGCCGAAACGTGTCGCTCACCAGCCAACGCAAAATATAAAGAAACTGACCTACGCTCATTCGCTGCCTTCCTTCGTGCCGACGCTGGCGTCGTAGTAGGGCTGCAAGGCCGACTCGAGCGTCTTCTTGGCCCCGCTCGGCTCCGCTTGCAGCTGCTTGAGCGTCCCCAGGAACTTGAGTTGTCCTTGCACCAGCACGGCCACGCGGTCGCAGACGTTCTCCACTTCGGAAAGTACGTGCGAGACGAACAGGACCGCCTTGCCCTTGCCCTTTTGTTCCGCGATGACGTCACGCACCATTTGCCGACCCAGCAAGTCCAGGCCCTCGCTCGGTTCGTCCAGGACCAATAGATCGGGATCGCTGAGCAGCGCCTGGGCGACGCCGAGCCGTTGGATCATGCCCTTGGAGAAACGCGAGATCGGCTCATGGCTGCGGTCGGCCAGGCCGACGCGTTTGAGAAGTCCCGGCACGATCTGGCGCACGTGCGGTTCCGTGAGGTAGGTGAGGGCGCCGAAGTAGTGCAAGAGCGCGGTCGCGCTGAGGTAGCGCGGAAACGCGGGATTTTCATGCACGTAGCCGATGCGCTGCAAGGTGCCGCGGTGTTGCGCCGGTTCGCCCAGGCGGAAGACTCGGCCGGAGGTCGGTTGGCAGAGCGAGAGGAGCAGCTTGATGAGTGTCGTTTTGCCGGCGCGATTGGGCCCGAGCAGACCGATGGCTTCGCCGGGCGCGATGGAGAGCGACACGCGATCGACGGCTCGAAGTCGTTCGCGTCCCCACAGTCGCGTGGGGTAGTCCTTGACCACCTCCTCGAAACGCACCACGTCCATCGCATTCCCTCAGGAGCTCTTCTCTAGCAGCCAGCGATGCCGAGAAGGTCGGCATTGATTTTGGCAATGACGTTGGCGGCGTCGGACTCTACGCGCACGCCGACCTCCGCTCCCTCGACCTCCCGAATTGCGGCAATCACTGCATCACGCAACGTCGCCGCTTTGCGTTCGAATTCCAAAAACGCGACGCCGTCCCGCTGGTTCAGTTCGATGTCGCCATCCGTGGCGGCGTAAAGTGCGTCGGCCACAACGGGGTCGATCTCCGCCACCCCGGCAAGGATCAAGCTGAAATGGTGTTTCTTCGTCCGGCTTCGATTTCCTTTTTCGGGTGTCTCGCCATGCCCCAACCTTAAGCCACGATCGAGCCGGACGCAATTCCGATTGATCGGGCATTTCTGCCTTTCACTTGGGCCTGGACTTGGCTAAAACAGATGAGGATGATTATACCGACTTTGAGGAGCTGCCCCATGAAACGCTGGTTTGCTGCCGTTGGCTGCGTCTTCGCCCTGTGCGCCGTTCTCCACGCTCAAGACGCCCCGACCAAAAATCAGGATCTCCCCAAGAAAAAGGGGGAGAAGGCCAAGTACGACGATCCGACGTACCTCCCCACGCCCGACACCGTCATCAACAAAATGTTCGAAATCGGCAAGATCGGCAAAAACGACATGATCTTCGATCTGGGTTGCGGCGACGGCCGAATCCTGTTCATGGCGTCGGAGAAATTCGGCTGCCGAGGCGTCGGGCTCGAACTCAATCCCGTCCGCATCCGCGAAGCCATGGACCAGGCCGACAAGTACAAAGACACCGTCGGCACCCGCGTCGAGATCCGCTTCGGCGACGCCCTCAAAGTCAAGGATCTCAGCGACGCCACCGTCGTCGTCATGTACATGTTCCCCGAGTTCATGGACCTCTGGTACCCCATCGCCAAGGCCAAGCTCAAGCCGGGCACCCGCATTCTTTCGCACGACTATTGCTTTAAGGTAAACAACTGGGAGCCCGAGATGGCCCTGGAACTCCCCGGCCCGCACGGCACTCACAAGCTTTACATGTGGATTGTCCCTGACGAGAAAAAAAAATAGCCGCCAACCAGGCGGACTTCACTGTATCATTCCTTTGGGAGATCGATCATGCGCTTTGCGTCTCTTGCATTCCTCGTACTACCCGCGTTCGTCCAGGCCCAGGACGACAAGGTCACGTGCCGAATCGTTTACGTCCCCACCGAACAGATCGTCGTCGACAAAATGCTCGACATGGCCAAGGTCACCAAGGACGACATCGTCTATGACCTCGGTTGCGGCGACGGCCGAATCGTTTGCACCGCCGCCAAGAAGTACGGCGCCCGAGGCGTCGGCGTCGATATCGATGTCGAACGCATCAAGGATTCCATCACTACCATGAAAAAGTTCGGCGTCACCCGCGACGACGTCGACATCCGCCAGGGCGACGCCCTCAAGGTCACCGACCTCGAACGCGCCAGCGTCGTCTGCTTCTACATGCTCCCTGAATTCATGGAGAAGCTCGAACCGCAAGTCCTCAAACGCCTCAAGCCCGGCACCCGCATCGTTGCCCACGACTACCCGTTCCCCAACCTCGACCCCGACGAAGTCATCGAATTCCGTGGCCCTGACCGCGTTCACACTCTCTATATGTGGACCGTCAAGGCGCCCAAAAAGTAAACTCGGCGGCATCAAATGTGCAAGTTGAATCCATTGCCATAGGGAAACGGAGCGTCGTCAGGGAGGAGAGACCCGGACGGCGCTCCTTTCGTTTCGCTTTGTGAATTACTCCTGGAGGTTTCGCCATGAAACGTCTCATGATTTTCGGACTATTCGCGACGGCCTCGTGGGGACAGGCGCAAGTGGTGGTGCGGGCGCCCTTCGTCCGCGTCGAAGTGGGCGGCCCCGGCGTGCAAGTCCGCGCGCCCTTTGTGAACCTCTTCTTCCCCAACGGTCCTCAACCCGGGCCCGGCGGGTTCATTCCGCCCCCCGGTCCTGGCGGCATCTTCTTCGCCCCTCCGAGCCAACCCTTGCCGCTCACAGACCTGCAACCCCCGACGCCGCCCACCAATCCCATGCCCCCCGCGGCTCCCGAACAAAGCCCCGCCCCCGCCAAGCCATTGCCTCCCGGGCCCGAGTTCGAAGCCCCGGCCCCCAAGGAAATGAGCGGCATCGCACTGGAGCAGTTCGCCAAGAATTTCCAGCCCAAGGCCGGTAACTACGAGATCACCATCCAGAATCCCGTCACCAAACAGGCAAACACCGTCCGATTCTCGTTGCCCGGCGTTCCCAAGCAGGTCTTCCTACGTGCGGATGAGATCGAGTTCAACTACGGGAACTTGCAGTACGTGAAGATCAAGTTCGACCAGGACGGCGCGCTCGTGATCTCGCGCTAAAACGCGGAGGCTGACAATTTCCAGCAATCAGGTTCCGAACGGCCCGGAAATCGTGGGGATGCGGATCAACGCGTATCATCTCTTATCGTACTTCTTGGACAGGACGGCTACCGAAGATTACATCTGTAAGTCGTACGGTCTGACCGCAGAGCAAGTTGCCGCCGCGCGAGCGTATGTCCTCAACAACTACGCGACCGTCATGGATCAACACATCCGGATCGAAGAGCGTATCGCCGCCGGGAATCCGCCGGAAGTGGACAAAAAAATGGAGGAATCGCACGCGAAGTTGCTGAAGTACAAGGAATGGCTCGAAAAGCGGAAAATCGCAGAGGCGGAGGAAAACGCAGGACTTGCCCGGGAAGCCAAAGACCCTCGCTTCGCTGATCTTCCAACTTTTAAAGAGTTGGTCACCGGTCAAAAGTCATGGCCCGAATGAAGGTGCAGGCATGCCCGGCATACTGGCAGATGCAAATGTCGCGGGTCATTTAACAGCAGATCGGTCGCTTACTCCGAAAACTTGAACTTTGGTCCGTTCTGACGGCGATCGACTGCAATTTCGCATCGCTTCCCGACGTGAAGCTATCGCTTGAGATCGACGATCGAGACCTATGGAACTTTTGCCAACAACACCAATGGGTGTTGTTCACTGACAATCGGAATAATGACGGCGCAAACTCGCTGAACGCAACTTTGATCGATGTTTGGCGAGTAGGGTGTTTGCCAATCTTGACCCTTGGAAGCAAAAGGCGGTTTCGAGATAGCCAGGAGTACGCCATTCTCGTTGCCAAAGATGTTGCGGATTTGCTGTTCGGCATCACCTACGGAGAACACCGAGACCAACCCAGAATCTTCGTCCGCGTCAGTTGTCGAAATCCTGACGAATCTACGTTGCAAACCGGAACATTTCTGCTTTAATGGGGTTTGATTGGCGTACGATTCGGCCCGCCCCCTGCTTTCGTCTCCCTCCCGCCCCTTGCCCTCCGGCTCTTTTTTGCGGAGTATTGTGGAATGTCCTTTGGCTCCAAATGCTTGCTGCTGGCCGCTTTCGGCTTTCTGGTCGTAGGTTCGGCACATGCCGACGTCCGATTGCCCGAAAACAAATCGCTGGCCAAAGTCGATTTCGAACGCCATGTGATGGGCCTTTTCACCCGCACCGGCTGCAATTCCGGCTCCTGCCATGGCTCGTTCCAGGGCAAGGGAGGCCTCCGGCTGTCGCTCTTCGGTTTCGATCCCGATAAAGACTACGGCATGGTCACACGCGATCATCAGGGCCGGCGTATCGACGCCAATCAGGCGCATAACAGCCTGCTACTCTTGAAGGCCACGGGGCACGTCGAGCATGGCGGAGCGGTGCGTTTCGCCAAGGATAGCTGGCAGTACAACGTCTTCAAGGCCTGGATCGCCGACGGCGCGGCCTGGACCAAAGGGAGCGGCGACGTCTCCAAGATCGAACTCGTGCCGCCGGAACTCGCCTTCAAAAAGGCGGGCGATGCGATCCAACTCTTCGTGTACGCTCATTTTGCGGACGGCTCGAAAGAAGACATCACCTATTTCTGCGACTTCCGCACCAATGACGACGCAGTCGCCGAAGTGAGCAGCCTGGGTCGCGTCAAGACCCACAAGCCCGGCAGCACCCATATTTCGGTTTCCTACCGCGGCAACGTCTCCCCCGCCCGCGTGCTCGTCGCCGCCGAGACGCCCAAGGGTTTCGTCTACCCGGTCCTGCCGCAAAACAACTACATCGACACGGAAGTTTTCTCAAAGCTCAAGCTTCTGAATATGGTCCCGTCGGACCTCACGAACGACACCGAATTCCTGCGCCGCGTGACCATCGACACCATCGGTCAGTTACCGACCCCCGAGCAGATCCGGGCGTTCCTCGCCGACACGAATCCGAACAAGCGCGAACAGAAGATCGACGAACTCCTCGCTCATCCGCTGCATGCGGCACTATGGGCGACCAAGCTCAGCGACATTACCGGTAACGATACCAACGCCCTCGAGCAGCCGGCCGGCATCAAGGGGAAGCGAAGTCAGGCCTGGCACGATTGGTTCCGCAAGCGCGTTCAGGAAAACATGCCGTACGACCAGATCGTCAAAGGCGTGCTCGTGGCCACCAGTCGCGACGGGCAGTCCCCTCAGGAATGGCTCGAACAGACCAAAAAGATTGACGCTCAAATGAGTAAAGGATTCGACACCGATTACGCGAATCGTCCCTCGCTCGATCTCTACTACCGTCGGCAAGGCAACGTGCCGATCGAGCTCTGGGGCGAACGCACCGCGGCCGCGTTCTTGGGCGTGCGTCTGGAATGCGCCCAGTGCCACAAGCATCCGTTCGACCGCTGGACGCAGGTCGAATATCGTCAGTACGCCAACGTTTTTAGCAACATGGTTTTTGGCATCTCGCCCGAGGCGCGGAAGCTCATTGATGCGGAGAATGCCGAACGCAAGAAGTCGGCGGCCAAGAACAATCAGATCAACGTCATCAAGGAAGTCTTCATTTCCGCCAACGTCAACAAGAAGATGACGCATCCCGATACCGGCGCCGTCCTCGGGGCCAAGGCGCCGGCGGGACCGGAAATCACCTTCGAAAAAGGCCAAGATCCGCGTGAACAGGTTTGGCAATGGCTTGTGCAACCGGACAATCCCTACTTCGCACGCAGCTTCGTCAATCGCATCTGGGGGCATTACTTCGGCATCGGCATCGTCCATCCCGTCGATGACTTCTCAATCGGCAACCCCGCCAGCAATCAGGCGCTGCTCGATCAGATTGCCAAGGAATTCGTCGAGAGTAAGTTCGATATTCGCCGAATAGAAAAGCGGATTCTCATGAGCCGAACTTACCAGCTCAGCGCCAAGCCGAACGAGACGAACAAGTTCGACAAGAGCAATTTCGCCCGCAGCTACATCCGCCCGATGATGGCCGAGGCGGTCATCGACGTGCTCAATTCGGCACTGGGCTTTGATGAGAAGTTCGGCAACGACATCAAGCCGGGCTCGAAAGCAGTCGAGATCGGAACCACGCAGATTCAGGGGAATCCGTCGCTGGCGTTCGCGTTCCGCATTTTCGGCCGGCCGCCTCGTACCTCGGCGTGCGACTGCGAACGCTCTGCAGATCCGGCCTTGCCGCAGAAGCTATTCCTGATGAGCGATCCGGGGCTCGTGCTGAAACTTCGCGACGCCAAAGGCCGGCTCGGGAAGCTGCTCGCGACCAAGAAAACCGACGAGGAGATTCTCGACGAACTTTACCTGGCGACGCTGTCGCGCCTTCCAATCGCCGCCGAACGGGCGCGGTTTGCGGAGTACCAGAAAAGCATCGTAGATCGTCGGGAAGCGCTCACGGACGCCTTGTGGGCGCTCATCAACACGCGCGAGTTCATTCTGAATCACTAGACTTCCTTTTCCTCGATCTTCCCCGCGTGCCCTGGGGGAGGATTTGTGACGCCCGACACGGCGAACAGGGGCTTCTCAGGGCAGTAAAGGATCTTCCTACCATGGCCATTCGTAAGACCGATTGCGAAGGATTTGCCCGCCGCGACTTCCTCAAGATCGGCTCCGCCGGCTTGTGCGGCCTCACCCTGCCTCAAATCCTCCGCCTGGAATCGCAAGCCAAGGCATCGGGCGCCGCCGCCCCGGCTCCTCGTCGCGCCACCAGCGTTATCATGCTCTGGCTCGCCGGCGGCCCCGCCACCATCGACATGTGGGATCTCAAGCCCGGCGCCCCCGAAGGCATTCGCGGCGAGTTCCGCCCCGTCGCTACCGCCGCCAACGGCGTGCAGATCAGCGAGTATCTCCCCGAAGTCGCCAAAGTCACCAACAAGATGACCCTCGTCCGCTCCCTGGCGCACACGATTCCGTCGCACGCCCCCGCCACCATGTTCATGACGACCGGCAACAAGCCGACCCCGGCCCTCACCTATCCCTCCATCGGCTCCCTCATGACCCGCCTGCTGCCGGCCGCGCAAGGCGTGCCGCCGTACGTCGTCTTCAACGAACTCCGTAACGGCCTCGCCGGCGGCGCTGGCTACCTCGGCACCGGCTACAATCCCTTCATCGTCGAAGGCGCCGGCGCTCCCGCGGGCCGAAACGCCAATGCCAACGCCGGCAGTCTCCGCGTTCGCGGCATCACGCTCCCCAACGGTTTCACCCTCGAACAGCTCGAAAACCGCGACCGACTCCTCCAGGACTTCGACCGCGGCTTCGACGCCATCGACCGTAATTCCGATCTCGCTTCCGGCCTGGATACGTTCCACCAGCAGGCGCTCGACATCCTCCGCTCGGAACGGACGCGCAACGCCTTCAACCTCAGCCAGGAACCGCAGCGGATCCGCACTATGTACGGCGAATCGCCGTTCGCGCAAGGCGCCCTCGCCTCGCGTCGACTCATTCAGGCCGGCGTTCGCTTCACGACCGTCAGCTTCGGCTCGTGGGACACGCACAGCCAAACCTTCAATAGCCACAAGACCCGCATGCAACCGACGCTCGACCAGACGCTGTCGGCCTTGATCACCGACCTGGATCAGCAAGGCATGCTCGACTCGACGATCGTCTACTGCGCCGGTGAGTTCGGCCGCACGCCGCGAATCAACGGCAATTCGGGCCGCGATCACTGGGCGCGTTCGATGGCAGTCGCGGTCGCCGGCGGCGGCTTCAAGCGCGGCTACGCCCACGGCACCACCGACGCTCAGGGCATGGCTCCTGCGACCGACGCCTGCACGCCGGACGACGTCTGCGCGACGATCTTCCAGCAGCTCGGCATCGACCCGCATCAAGAGTTGAACACGCCGACCGGCCGACCGGTCCAGCTCTTCCGCGAAGGCCGACCGATGCCGGCGCTGCTCGGTTAAGCGTCGATTGCTACCAGAAATGCGAAACGCCTCGACCGCAGCGGTCGAGGCGTTTTCGTTGGCGGAGTTTTTTTCGAGCCGGAAGCGTGAGCGACGATCTTCGCAAAAACGTCGCTCACGCTTCCGGCTCGGAAATGCGATGAGGCATGAAGTTTACGAACCGGGCTCTTCGGCCGCTTGCTCCTGCGGCGCGATGCCTGCGGTTTGCACGAATCGGCGATACTTCGACACCGTGCTCGGCGCCAGGTTCAGTTCCTGCACGATCGCCTTGAAGAACGCCGGCAGCACGCCCTGGAATTTGATCTCGCAAATCACCTGCTCCGTGAGGAATGGCACTCCCGCTTGCACCGAAGCGACGCTCCACTGCTGAATCAGCTTCCCTTGCAGCCGACGGTCGAAGGTCAGGCGCACGTCGGGTCCGATGAAGGCGAGCCGTTCGTAGGCGATCAGACAGACCGGCCGCAATCCCAGGGCCAAGACCTGTTCGTGAAACCAGGCGCCCTCCCAGCCTTCGGCGCGCGTCTCCTGAGCAAGCCCGTGCTCCTGCGCGTGCGGGATCGAGGTGCGGTGTTTCTGCACGCGGCGGCCCCATTTCGTCTTGCGCTCCAGGAACAAGATCGGCGCCTCGCCGTACCGGCGCACGCGGTATTTGTCCCGAGCGAGGGAACCGCGGCGGAGGTAAACGTCCATCGCCTGCGTGTCGCTGTAGAGACTGGTGGTGCGGTAAGCGCCTCCGAGTGCGGGGTCGGCGTTAGGATCAAGTTGCAGGATCGGCTCGATGCGCGCCTGCACTTCGCGCGCCTGGGATTCGCTTAGCAGAAACTTGAGTTCGTACGCGGGCGGGTCGGCCTCGGACCGTAGGGAGGGGGACAACGCACTGGGGTTCACGGATTCGCCTCCTTCTTCTTCCCAGGGCCGGGAAAGCCCGGCGCGGGAAGCAACTTGCCGATGCCGGCCGAGAGTTCGCTTTCCTGGAGAAAACTGTCGCGGTTGGCGTCCCATTCCTGGGCGAGCGATTCCGCAGCCTGCATCCATTCCTTCTTGGGCACCATGCCGCTCTTATCCAGATCCGCTCTCTTAAATACCGCGGGAGCCAAAAAAGTGCCAGGCCCAAACCCCATCGGCGGCTTGAATCCGCCCCCCATCGGCGGCGGTTTCAGGCCTTCCGGCGGCGGACCAAATCCCGGAGGGCCCAGCCGCCGATTCAGAAACTGACCCAGTGCCGCCTGATCCAACTCTCCCTTCGGGGCGCTCTCCGCGAAAACCTTCTCCGCGCCCGCTTTCCATTCCGCCAGCGACAGCTTCCCGTCCCCGTCTGCATCGCCTGCTTCCAAAAGCCGCTTGGCGAACATCGGCCCGGGATTCATCATCATGCCCGGACCCTGAAACGTTAGTTTCACTCCTTTGCGTTTGCCTTCGAGTTGTGCCGCAATCGACTCCGCGCGCTGCGACACGAAAACCGCCAAATCCGGCGCCCGCCCCATTCCCCCCGGCGGACCGCCGAAGCCCTCGCCCCGTCTCTTGAGTGCCGCGGCGTCCTTTTCGAACGATTTCTCCAGCGCCTTCTGAATCGACGCGACCTCCGCCTGCAGCGTCTCGGTCACGAAGCCCTTCTTCAAAAGACGATCCAGATGGTCGCGGTAAACTTTCTTGTGCTCCGGAATCGCCAACAATCGGTCGATCAACTTGTGCTCGCCGGGGTTGGGATGGTCAATGCTCTGGTTGATCTGCTGATCCATGGCCCCCCCCATCGAGAAGCCGCCGAAGGAATGATTCAGATCCCACGGCAGGAAGATGAACTTCTTCGTTCCGGGGTGCAGATACATGTAATAATTGTGACCTAAAGTCATGAAGCTGTCGAGGTTGAGGATCGCCGAATGCACGGCCAGGAAGCGCATGAATAGATCGATGTCGAGCGCGGCCCCGATTTCCTTGGCGAAAGTCGTATCGTCGGCCTGATGCACGAGCTTCGTGAAGGCGATGAGCGCCCGTTTTTCGTCCTTGCTGGGCGAGCCCTTGGGACGGTAGCGTTCGACATATTTGTCCCACGATTCGCCCAGGTAATCGAGTTGGCGCACCCGTTCGGGTTTGAGGAGCATGCCCTTGCTGGCGTCCAGGCGATCCTTGAGGAATGCCTTGTCGACGACCTCGATCAACGTGTAGAGCCCCAGAAATTCGCGGTCGTACTTCCCGGGGACGGTGAGCGAGAGTTCGACGAAGGCGGTGCGCGAGGCGGGGACGCCGGCTGCGCGGAATACGTTGTAGGCGAGGGTTTCGCGGAGTTGCGAGGGGTCGGCGAAGTTGTTGGAGAGGCTGACTTCTTTGAGCCCGGCCCAGCGAAGTTTGTCGTCGTAGTGGTTAAAGTCGATTTTGAAGGGACGTTTGAGGCCGCGAGCGGACATCATGTAGCTGGAGTTGCCTTTGAAGCGAACGCCGACGTTTTCGAGCGTTTGGCCGCCGGCTTCGAATTTGGCCGGGACGGTGGTGAAGTCGAAGCCGAAGGCGCCTGGCCCCTCGCCCGGTTTCTTACCGAACATGGGCCCTACGTTCGCGGGCTGCATCGTCTTCCAATTTTCCGCGCTGATGACGAGGTGCATGGCGTGGAGTTTGGCGGAGCCGAAAACGTCGGCCGGCTTTTCCTGAGCGACGAGCGGCATTGCGAGGGCGGTGAGGAGGGCAAGCGACAGGGAGCGTTGCGACATGCGAAATTCTCCGTAGAAAGCCCTGGGATGGCTGTCCCTGGGGAAGCCCCACTGTATCGCACGTTCGATGAGAGAATGATGATGGCAGGAAGAGGGACGCCGAGCGCAAGGCGATCGGCGTCCCTTGAGAATGTGTTGGGCAAGAAGGCCGTTTAGTATCGTTTGCGACCGCCGCCGCCACCGCCGTAACCGCCGCCCCCGCCCCCGCCGCCGTAACCGCCGCCTCCGCCCCCGCCGCCGTAACCGCCGCCCCCGCCGCCAGGCCCGCGTCCGCCGCCTTCAGTCTTGGGGCGGGCTTCGTTGACGGTGAGGGCTCGGCCGCCGACTTCTTGGCCGTTGAGGCCGTCGATCGCGGCTTTGGCTTCATTTTCGGACTTCATTTCCACGAAGCCGAAACCCTTGGAACGACCGGTGTCCCGGTCCATGATGATCTGGGCGGACTCCACCGACCCGTAGGGCTCAAACATCTTCGAGAGTTCACTTTCCGTGACTCCGTAACCCAGGTTACCGACGTACAGCTTCTTACCCATTTTCAGACTCCACGAAAATTGTTCCTCTGCCGATGTGGCCGAGGAAGCGCCAGGAAACATTTCAGGCAAGCCCTGGTCCCTCTTTCGTCCACGAAGCGGTCCGCCCGGATTGGGTGCTCGCCGAATGGTACGAGCGAGCGCCGTCGTTTTGGTTCGCTATCGAGCTGGATTTTTTGGGATTTGGGATCGTCCGTGGTCGGAACTTTTCGCAGCCGACGGCGGAACGGCACTTTTTCCTTGGTGGGACGGGATTGCCTCACTCCAAACGCTTGAGTGGGCCGATCCTTAAGAAA
This sequence comes from Gemmatales bacterium, assembly GCA_038217425.1. Lineage (GTDB taxonomy): Bacteria > Planctomycetota > Planctomycetia > Gemmatales > Gemmataceae > JAIEPT01. The sequence goes on along the minus strand of JBBQPM010000066.1, from coordinate 20,424 downwards.
ATTCTGGGGGATCGAAACCGCCGCGAATCTGGAGTCGGCCTTTATTATATCCACTCTCTCCGCAAAAACGAGAGAATTCTGAAAATATCCGCAGGTGGCGCAAGGCCGCAGCGCAAGCAAGGATTCGACGCGTTTCGTTGCTTGCGCTGCGGGCTCAATTTAAACGATTTGTCCCTCGCTGACGCACCAGCCGCCGTCCGTCGGCAATACCACGCCGGTGACGAAACTCGCCTCGTCGCTGCACAAGAAAACCGCCGCCCCCGCGCAATCTTCCGGCAACCCTGGACCGCCGCGCAACGGCTGCTTCGTCCGCAAAAACGCCTGGATGTCGGCGTCGTTCACCGCCCGCTGCGCCATCGGGGTGTCGATCAAGCTCGGCGCGATCACGTTGACGCGGATGCCCGCAGGTGCGTAACGCGCCGCCGCCTGCTTGCTGAGCGCGAGGATACCCCCCTTACTCGCCGCGTACGCACTGGTGTCGAAATGGCGGGGAGACGGGGCGAACGCGAGCACGCTCGCCATGTTGAGAATGGCGCCGCGCTGCGAACGCTCCAGGAAATGGCGAATGGCTGCACGGTTGGTGAGGAACGTGCTCGTCAGGTTGGCGGCGAGCGTTGCCTGCCAGCCGGCGAGCGTGCATTCGTGCAGCGGTCCGTCCCCCAGGCGTCGCCCGCTGATCCCCGCGACGTGGTAGAGCACGTCCAGACCGCCGAGCAAGGCCACGGTTTCGCGAAAGAGATGTTCGACCTGCGCTTCGTCGCCGGCGTCGCAAGCCAGGAAATGTACGTCGCCCGTCAACTCCCCCAGCGACGCCTGTCCCTTATCCGCGCTGCGTCCGGCGACGACGACTCGGCCCCCTTCTTCGAGAAATCGGCGGGCGGCGGCAAGGCCCAGACCGGTGGTGCCGCCGACAATCAGGCAACGCTTGTCCAAGAGTCGAGGCGACATCCGTGAATTCCCCCATCGAACTTTCACCGATTCAGCGATTGTTCCCCGCGTGACGATTCTCGACGCGCAAGAGCACGGTCAGGATTATGAGCGTCAGCAGCGTGCTGAGGACGGCGGTCGTCTCCCGACCCATGCCGGCGGCAACGCCGATCGCCGCGGTCAGCCAAATTCCGGCCGCGGTGGTGAGGCCCTTGACGCTCTCCTCGCCGCCGTTGCCCTTGAGAATCGTCCCGGCGCCCAGGAAGCCGATGCCCGCGACGATTCCCTGCAAGACGCGCGACAGGTCGGCGATTGTGACCCCTGCCTGTTGCGGAATGAGCACGAATAGCGCCGCCCCCAACGACACGAGCATGTGCGTGCGCAGCCCCGCCGCCTTGCCTTTCTGCTCGCGCTCGTAGCCAAGCACGCCCCCCAGAGCCGCGGCCAGCAGCAGTCGAACGGTGATACGCGTCGCCTGCGCCACATCGGGCACGTCGGAAAACTCCGCACGGACGGTGTCGACAATTTCCTGGAACATCTCGACCTTTCTCGATTATTCTCGCGTCCCTGCGAAATAGAACTTGACGCCCTTTTGTCCCGCGGACGCCAGCCAGCGGCCATCTGCATTGAACGCGACCGCTTGCAAGCTGCCGTGGCGATCTTCGAACTCGAGGAGCGCCTGCCCGGTCACCAGATCCCAGAGCCGTAACGTCCGATCGCGTCCGCAGCTGACCAGACGCCGTTCGCTCTTGGGATGAAACGCCAGGCAGGTGACGGCCTCGGTGGAGCGTTCGAGCACGCGGAAGTCGTTCGAGCGCAGGTCCCACAGGCGGATGGTCAGGTCCTTGCTGCTCGAGGCAAGTTGCGTGCCGCCGGGGCTGTAGGACAAGCTCGTGATGCTACCCTGATGTTTTTCGAGTCGGCCCGAAGTTCGGTTCTCCCAGTCCCAGAGTCGGAGCGTTCCTTCTTGATCGCCGGCGGCGAGTTGTTTGCCGTCAGGTCGAAACGCCAGCGCGGAGATGCCGAGTTTGTGGCCGATGAGGGGAGGGTAAGCTTCGCCGGTGCGGACGTTCCAGAGGTAGATTTTCTCATCTTCGCCGCCTGCCGCCAGGATCGGCAGGCGGGGGTGGCCGGCCAGCGCCAGAATGCGATTGACCGGGCTGACGAGCTTTTTGACGGGCAAATTGCTGTCGGAGCCGAAGCACAAGATTTCGCCCCGATCGCCCGCGGTTACGAGAACGTCGCCGACGTAGGCGATTCGGGTCACGGTCTGAGTAAATCCTTGGAGAACTTCCGGAGGATTGACGGCATTGGCCGGAATGACAAATCCTCTGAAAGGCCCAAGCCAGCGGAAGACGCTTGAAGACGGGCCCTGCGCGACGCCCAACGCCGCGCACCTGGCGGAATCGCGATCGAAGGCCAGGTCTTCCATTTTGTAGTTGGTTTGCGACCATACCGACTCGACTCGCCCCGTCGGGCTCCAGCAATTGATTCGGCCCTGATGCCCGCCCGCGAACAGCACGTCCGGCCCGAACATGCTGAAAGACAGAGAGTAGATGCGGTGCGGATCGCCGCGAAATTCGGTCGCTTCGGTCGATTCCTTGAAGTTCCAGATGCGAATCACGCCGTCGCTTCCGCCCGCGGCGATCAGGTTGTCCCGGCTCACCGCCAGGGCGAGGATTTTGTCGGAAAGCGCGGTGCGGCGCGTTTTTTCCTTGTTCGCTTTCAGATCCCAGAAACGAATCTCGCCCTGACCGGGTCCGTTGCCCCCCGCGGAAACGAGCACGTCCTCCCCGGGCAGCACGGCCAGGCTGGCGATCTCGCCCTGATGGCCGCGGTAGGTCTTGAGGGGAGTCCAGGAGCCGAGGGTCCAGAAGCGAATTTCGCGATCCGTCCCCGCCGCGACGAGCCAGGCGTTCTCCGGATCGAACGCGACGGCCTGAATTTTTTCGCCCCCCGGAGCAAGCACCGTGACGGGGTCGTTCGGCGTCTGAGTCAAGTCTTTCGGCAAACGCCAAACCTTGAGCGAGCCATCCCCCGCGGCAGTTGCCAGCCACTCCCCTCGCGCCGAGATCGCCGCGCAGGTGACGTGTTTGTCGTGTCCCTTCCAACTCACGATCTGCTTGCGAGATTTCTCATCCAAAAGTTGAATGGTCGGCCCGTACCCTACGAACGCCAGCAGAAGACGTTGCCGACTGTGAACGATCGCCGTGATCGGTTCTTCGCGCTTCACCAAGCTCTGACTTTTCCACGGAGGCAAGTCGAGCAATTTGGTAAACTTGACCTCGTGCGACTGGTCGGCTCCCTCGCCCGCGCTCACCAACCCGCTTCCGATAATCCGCACCGCCGTCACCCGCCCCGCATGCGCCGCGATCGATTTCGGCTTGCCGATCCGATGCGCCAGAAAGTCCCACTCCCAGTCGCGCAGGTCGCTCCGCTCGCTGTGTACCAGATCTTCATGGAGCAGTTTCCCTACCCGGTTCATGTCGCCTTGCTCCAGTGCCTGTTGCGCGCGGCGAATGGCAGCGTTGTAAACCAGGTGCCGAAGCGCCTCCTGTCGACGTTCCGCCGACTCGCGCTGCTTCATTTCCTCCTTGCGCAAGCCCTCTTCGCGCTCGCGCAAATGACGTTCGTGGGTCGCCATTTGCCAGAGGATCAGCACGAAGGAAATGAGCGACAAGAGCGAAAGCGCCGTCACCGACGCGAACGTCGGATTGCGCTGCACCCATTTCCACGAACGCTGCAGGACGTCCGACCGACGCGCCGCGATCGGTTCGCCGTCCAGGTAACGCCGCAGGTCGTCGGCGAGGTCGGCGGCCGAGCCGTATCGGCGCCGGGGATCCTTCTCCAGACATTTCAGGCAGATCGTTTCGACTTCGCGCTCGACGCTGGGATTGACCAGCCTCGGCGGCAGCGGATCCTTCTGGGCGACCTGATTCAACGTGGCGATCGGCGTCTCGCCCTGGAACGGCGGATGCCCTGTGAGCAGTTCGTAGAGAATCGCTCCCAGACTGTAGACATCGCTGGCGGGCCCCAGATCCTTGCGCCCCGCCGCCTGTTCCGGCGACATGTAGCTCGGCGTCCCCAGCACGGCGCCCGTCCGCGTCTGTCCGCTGCTCCCCACACCCATCCATTTCGCCAGCCCGAAGTCGGTCAGCTTCGGATTCCCCTGCTCGTCGATCAGCACATTGGCCGGCTTCAGATCGCGATGCAGAATGCCCCGGCCATGCGCGAAGTGAACCGCCCGCGCCATCTCCTCCAGATAGCCTGCGGCCCGGCGACTCGCGATCGGGCCCAGCGCCACCCGTTGCGACAGGCTCACGCCGTCGATGAACTCCATGGCCAGGTAGGGTTGCCCATCGTGCATGCCAACGTCGTACAGAGCGACGATGTTGGGATGCTGCAGCTGCGCGATGGCGCTGGCTTCGGTGTCGAAACGTTGGCGATCGTCGTCGTCCGCGAACTCGCCGCCGCGGATCATCTTGAGGGCGACCAGGCGATTGAGCCGAATGTGCCGCGCCTGATAGACGACGCCCATGCCGCCGCGCGCGATCTCACGCAGAATCTCGTACTCTCCCAGCCGCGCCAGCGGCAATGGCCCCGCAGCATCCCTGGCCGCGGCGCCCCCCGAAGAGGGCGTCTGCTGGACAGTCGGCTGATCGTGCGAGGACGGTGCGGGGGGTTCCATGCTGGGCATTGTAATATTATTTTGCGGCCGGAGCTGAATTCGTTAACTATACTTAAAACGACAAGCTGATCTCCTTCAAGCATACCAAGGACCGACCATGACCCGATGTTGCGTGGGCATCACCGCTTATAACGAGGAAGCCAACCTCGGCAAGCTGTTGGCCGCCCTCCTCGTGCAGAAGCTGAACACGGTCGAAATCGCCGAGATCATCGTCGTCTGCAGCGGTTGCACCGACCGTTCGGAAGACATCGTCCGCGAGTTTCAGACGCGCGATCCGCGCATCTTGTTGCTGCATCAGGACAAACGCGAAGGCAAGGCGTCCGCGGTCAATCTGCTGCTCCGGCACACCAAGTGCGAAGTGATCGTTCTCGAAAGCGCCGACACGTTGCCGCTGCCTGAGACCATCGAGCACATGGTAACGCCGTTCGCCGACCCTCAGGTCGGTATGGTGGGGGGCCGACCCGTTCCGACCAACGATCCGAAGACGCTCATGGGATTCGCCGCCCATCTGGTCTGGGATCTCCACCATCAGATTTCGCTCAAGAAACCGAAGATGGGCGAGATCATCGCTTTTCGCAACATCTTTTATCAAATTCCGTACGACACTGCCGTCGACGAAGCAAGCATTGAGCCGCTCATCGTCGGGCAAGGGATGAAGCTCCATTACTCCCCCGAGGCGGTCGTCTACAACCGTGGTCCCGAGACGGTGCGCGATTTCATCAAACAGCGCCGCCGCATCTTCGCCGGCCATCTCTACATCAAGGACACGCTCGGCTACAAGGTCTCGACGATGAGCGGTTCCAAGATCGCCTGGCTGCTGATGAAGAATCTCAAATGGGACTGGCGTTACGTGACGTATTTGCCCGCCATCATCGGCCTGGAAATGTGGGTCCGAGCGCTCGGGACGTGGGACTACGTCTTCTTCAAACGCAAGCCGTACATGTGGGACATGGTCGAAACGACCAAGAAGCTTTCGACAGTGGAATAGTCGAGGAACTCTCGTTCCCGGGCTCTGCCCGGGAACGCGCTGGAAGCGAAGCTCTGCCTCTGCGCCAGTATCCCTTGCGAACAACTACGTCGGCGCCCGAAATCGAAAACGAGGCGGAACCTCCGGGCCGTGCGTTCCCGGCAGAGCCCGGGAACGAGGGGGAATTTTTCGTTTAGCGCTCGCAGGCTCCAGCGAGCGCTAAACGAGTTCGAACTCACGCCACCGCTTTGAGGGCGGCGAGCGCCTTGTCGTAATCCGGATGCGACGTCACTTCCGACACGTACTCGCAGTATGCGATCTTGTTGTCCTTATCCACCACGAAGATGGAACGCGCCAGGAGCGGAATCGGCAACCCCTCGATGAGCACGCCATAGTTCTTGCCGAACGACTGGTTGTGCAGGTCGGAGAGGTTCTGGATGTTAGCGACCCCCTCCGCGTCGCAAAAGCGCTTCTGGGCGAACGGCATGTCGAGGCTGACGGTGTAGCAAGCGACCTGATCTTTGAGGCTGGCGACGGCCTCGTTGAATTTCTTGGTCTGCGCGGCACAGACGCCGGTATCGAGCGAGGGAACGACGGAAAAAAGTTTGGCCTTGGCGGGCGTCTTGGCGAGACACAAAAGTTCCAGCCCGGCAGCCACGCAGGTGAACTCCGGGGCGGCGTCGCCCGCTTTGAGTTCCGGACCGACCAGGTTCTTCGGGGCGCCCTTGAATTGCACGGTGCGAATCATCGCGATGCTCCTTCAGCAAGTTAATGGGTTCGGGTTCCCGGAATTATACGAGGTTATTGCACGATGACCGGACCCGGCGGTCGGTCGAGCAAAACCGCCCCATCGCCAAATCTGGGCGCCCGCTTCATCGCTCCCGCATAACTGATCGGCACGAGCGTCCAAACCATGAGCACGATCGTCAGCGCTTGCGTCCACGGCTGCCGATATCTCATGAACAAATCGATCAGCCACAAAACGAGCGCGAGCGCGGCCATCGACACCATGTAAAGGATGTACGACATCAGCACCAGCGCCTTCACTTCTTCGGTCGCCAAACCCGCCGGCATCTTCGGGTTGTTCTTGAACGCCAGCCAAACCGCGAGGACGATGAACAGGAGCCAGGACGTCCACAATAGCCACTCGGCGGAGCTGACGCCCTGCCGGCGCCCGGATATCAGCTGCGTGAGGAAGAAGATGGGCCAAAACAGCACGATGCCGACCGGCAGTAGCGCCGCGAAAGGGATCAGCGAATCGAGCAGCCTCTCGAAGTTCCCAGGCGCCGGGGCGTGCTCGGCCGGCATGATGTAGAGCCCCGACCATTGCGCGAGGCCCAGTGAAACGACGACGCCCGCGCACAGGCAGAAGTAGTCGATCACTCCAGGCCGATTCGCCGTCTCCACAGGGCTGTGCGCGACGGGAACGCGAAGCGGCGGCGGTAACACGGGTCGGCCCGGCTGAGGCGGCATGCGGCGATTGTCCATAACTCCGATGCTACGCCCCGCCTCATGCCCAGGCAAGCGCAATCGGCTTACTTGAACAACGGCGGCACGCCGGCGCCGCGCAGCTTGTCAGACCCGGGGCCGCCGATGCGTACGCCCGTGGTGCTGACCGTTTGCGGAGCGGCCGGCGCCTCGGTGCTGCCGTTGCCGTCGGGCTCCACGCGCAGGTCCTTGACATCGGCGCTCACCCAGCGATACCCGGGCGCCGGGCGGAAGTCGCCTTCCTTGTCGCTGGCGATCAAGTTGGGCATCACGCTGTGCGCCTTCCCCGGCGCCCAGATGACGCGGTAGTCCCCTGGAAGTTCGTTGAGCCAGTTGTAACCTGGGCCGGGCAAATACTTCCCCTCTTCCGAGCTCGTGACCACGTTGGGATGTTGCGGAACTCCTTTGCCCGACTGCCAAACCACGCGCAGGTCGCCCGGCGCATCGTTGAGCCACGCGTAGCCCGGAACCGGCACGAATTCCCCGACCTTCGACGACGCGACCACGTTTGGCATCTCGGAATGTTTGGTTCCAGGCGTCCAGACGACGCGGTAGTCGCCGGGCAGGTTGTTGAGCCAAAGATATCCTGGCTTGGGTCGAAAGTTCCCATTGGGGAGCTTGATGACGTTCTCCGGAATGCCGCCTTTCGGGGGATTCAGGCCGTTCTCCTGCGCCGAAAGCGAACCGGCGAGCAGTAAAACCACGACGAGCGAGCGGAGCGATGCAACCATGGCAAATCTCCCATAGAAACGCGAGTTAATCTTTCTTGAAGCGAGCGCTGACGACGGCCCGGACGACGCCGACCTTACGCGGCACGGCGCCGAGATTCGTGCCGACGGCGGACGACGGTTCCACCCCGATGCCCAGGCGCGACGAATCGGCTTCGTGCGCCGGTTGCGCCTCCTGCGGATTCCAGGCGGCCGCGAACGTCGCCGTGATCACGCCCAGCGAGGCGCTCGACTGTCCCAGATCGGCGCTCCCTTTCGGATAGCTCCCCGCCATGAACGGCGTCCATTCCTTGCTCGACACATACCAACCGGGGATCACCAGTTCCTCCTGGGGTGGAACCAAAAAGACGCTGTGCCGCGGCTGTCCCTTGAGCGGCCCCGAAACCGTGAGTTCCTTGCTGAACGCGAAGACGCTGATGCCGTCGATCGCCAGACGCACGCCGACTTCGTGATCGGCGCGGTTGATGAGCCGAATTTGAAACTGCTTCTGCGGCTGCAGCTTGAGAAACGCCAGACCTTCATCGTCCGCTGGATCCAGCGCCTTGCCGTCGACGAGAATCTCGATGGCGAAGGGACTTTCCGGCGTCGCTTGAATTTTCGTACGGACGATCGCGGTGCGAGGTTCCTCAAGGCTCTTGCGCAGGAGCCGATCGCGCATGAGCGGCGTCTCGCGCGCCGGCAGGACGACCGGCGGCGCCATCAGTTCGATGACCGCGTCTTCGCCGGGGAAGGTGCAGACGATGTCTTTGCAATCCTTGAAAACCTTGCCGAATGCGTCCTCGACTTTCAGCGTGAGGGCGATGCCGAGTCGCTTCTTCGGAAAGAAGTCCGGGTGATCGAGATTTGCGAGGAGGTATTGCCCATGCAGCCCAAGCTTGGCGCGCGGCTTGACGGCGATGCCGTGCCGCTCGAGTTCCGCAGCCAGGAGGATGCCCAGGCCGGGGCCGGAGTTGGACGGAAAGTTCGCCGGGCCGGTGATTTGGCCGATGGCGAGTTGCCGCTCGCCGAAGGTCTTGAGTTTGCCGGCGAGCTGTTCCATCGATTTCGAGATTTCTTTGCGGACGTCCTGCCCCCGGGCACAGGGGACGAGCAGGACGCCAGCAAGCAATGCAAGTGCGCGATGCATGGTTCACCTCCCAGACTCAACGGAATGAACCCAAGGGAGCGGACACGAAATTCTCCGCGAAAGCCCAGGGATGGCTATCCCTGGGCAAACGCCACGAACTTCGACTATCATCCCGACTGAGAGACGTCACTCCCCAGGGATAGCCATCCCTGGGCTTTCCGGTTACTTCAGTGGATTCTTCAGCAACCGCACGACGTTGTGATCGCCCACGGGTCGGCCGTTGTTGCCGCTGGCGACGGCGATCCATTTTTCGTCTTCGGAAAACGCCAGGGCGTAAAACGCGCCCATGGGGAGGGTCTCGCCCGAGATCATCTTGCCGTCGGCCACGCTCCAGAGGGCGAGAAATCCCCTGTTTTTGGGAGCCAGGCCGACCGAGACGAGATACTTGCCGTCCTTGGTGAAGGCGATCTGGTTAAGCCGGCCGGGACTTGACGGAATCGCCTGCGTGGGGTTGGGCGACTTGAGTTCCGGATGCGCCAGATCGCGCACTACCGTGCCGTCCGCGTTCCAGATCTTGATGACGTTTTCCAGCCCCCCCGAGGCCGACGCGATGAACTTGCCGTCGGGGCTCAGGACCGCGGAGTAAATGTCCTCCTGATGTCCCTTGGGGAACTCCTTCTCGTTATAGGCCTTGAACTCCTTGAGCAGCGCGCCGCCGGGCAGGTCGTAGATCTTCATCGTCTTGTCGGAGCTGCACGTCAGCACTTTCGTCCCGTCGGCATTCAGGCTGACCGAGTAAACGGGGTACGGCGTGTTGTTGTTCTTGACGTCGACATGGGCGAGGATTTCCTTGAGGACGGCGTTCTTGGCCAGGTCGTAGTAACGCAGCCGGCCGTCGTGCGAACCGGCCACCAGGATGTTCCCTTTGGGATGAAACGCCAGGGCATCGACGCTCGAGTTGAGGTTGAACGTCTTCACCGGGCTCGGCGACGCGATCTTCCACAGATTGAGTTTCTTGTCGGCCCCGGCCGTCAGGAACGACGCGTTGTCGGCGAGAAGCGCCATGTCGTTGACGCCTTCGGGGATCTCGAAACTCTGCACGGTTTGCAGGAAGTCGGCGGGAACGGGTTGGTTGGCGACGAAGTTCGTGAAGAATGCGGCCAGCTTTTTGTCGCCGAGCTGGACAAGCAGAAGTTGACTGTTGGCAGTGAATCCGAGATTCCGCACGGGTTCGTCGACCTTGATCTTGGCGTACTCCTTGCCGTCGGCGACCGTGAAGACGGTGATGGTTTTGTCGTCGCCGCCGACCGCAACCATGCTTCCGGTCTTGCTGGCTGCGACCGCGCGCGGCTGCGCCGTCAGCAGCGGATACGACTTCTCGACCAGGAACGTGTTCAAGCTCCACTGCTTGACCGCCTTGTCCGGCCCGACGATGAGCATGCTCTGTAGGTTCGGCGTCGGCGTCATCGCGGACACGGCCCCCGGTTCGACCGTCGTCATCTTCTGAAATATCGGCGTCTCGACCGTCGCCGACTTCCCCGCGAGGACGAGGTACGTCGCCCCGGTTGCGTTCTCCGCGTAGACGTTCTGCGGCTGCTCCGAGGTCTCCAGGAACTGCTGCTCCAGTCCTTTCACGCCGTCGAAGATGCGGACGTTCTTGTCCCTGGCGCTCGTGACGATGCGCGCCTTGTTGGCGACCGTGGCGAACGAGACGACGTCGGCGGGATGTTCGAGATTGAGAAACTCCTTGCCGTCGGCGATCACGATGAACTTCACGGTCTTCCCGTACGCGACGCCGATCTGCGTGTTGTCGCGGTGCAGGGTCACTTGCGTCAGCGGCGCCGGGAAGGGCCCGAACTTTTTCGACTCAGTGAGCTTGGGGAAGTCCCACAGCTTGACGAGCTTGTCCGCCCCCGCGGTGAGGAGCTGCTGACCCGCCGCATTGAACTGCACGAACGACGTGCCCCCCGCATGGGCCGCGAATACGGCGGTCGCCGAGACGTCGAGCAGCTTGGCGTTCTTGTCGGCGGAGCCGGTGAGCAGCGTCTTCTGATCGGGGAGAAACGCCAGCGCCTTGATCGGACCCGTGTGTTCGACGAAGCGCTGCAACTCTTTGCCGGAGACGGCGTCGAACACCGTGGTCTCAACCCCCAGGGCGACCGCGACGCGCAGACCGGAGCTAACCACGGCGACGCTCGTCGGTGCGGTCGGCATGACGATTTCCGTCAGAATCTTCGCCTCCTCGGGCTTGGTCGTCAGGCTCCAGACTTTCACCTTCTTGTCGGCGGAGGTGCTGACGAGACGCAAGGAATCGCCGCTGAGGGCGAGGTGCGACACTGGGCTGTCATGCGCGGGGAGAACGCGGAGCTCCTTGCCGTCGGCCACGTTGTAGAACCGGATCGCCTTGTCGTCCCCCGCGGCCAGAAGATGATCGCCGCGCGACGACAGCGCCAGGGCACGCACCGGCGCGGGGCTCGATTTTTGCCAGAGGACGTGCGACGTCCAGTGTCGCAGCTTCTTCTCAGCGCCGAGCGTCACGAGTTTCTTGGCATCGAGCAAATGGACGAACGGCGCGGGAGCGTCCTGTTGGAAGCGTTCGAGGAAGGCGCCGGTTTCGTCGTAGAGGCGGGCGAAATTATCGGTGCTCGAAAGGGCGACGCGTTTGCCGTCCGGGCTGATGCCGGCGTGCTTGATCTCCGTCGGGCTCTCGATGCCGAGCACTTCCTTGTTGTCCGCGAGCGTCCACACTTTCGCGTGCTTGGCGGTGACGCCGGCGAGACGCAGGCCGTCCTTGCTGGGCAGAACCTGAGTCGCCGGTCCGGCGAGGTCGAACTTCGACTTCACGCTGCCGTCCGCGGGAGACAGGCCGACGATCGCCTTGTCGGCACAGCCGGCGTACAGGATGTCGCCCTTGATCGAATAGGCGAGGGAGTGAATCGCCCCCTTCTTCGCGTCGAGAATCTTGAACTCTTTGCCCATCTTGAGGTCGGCAATCTTGAAGGTCTGGATCGTGCCGTCCGCGAGTCCGGCCGACACGAATTGCGCGTCGGGGCTAAAGGCCACCGCGCCGATGGCGCTCGGCATCGGCGCCTTCAGTAGTACCGCCTTATCGTTCGCGTTCCAGACGAAGAGCGTCTTGTCCGCAGAACCGGCGGCGGCATGGGTCGCATTCATCGCAACGGCGGTCAGCGCGCCGGTCGCGCCAGCGATCTCCTTCTCCTTGGCGCCGGTCGTCGCGTTCCAGAGACGCAACGTCTTGTCGACTCCGCCGGTCACGAACTTGCCGTCCGCGGTCACCGCCACCACGCTGATCGTATCCGGGAAGGGAAACTCCTTCGGACCAACGATCGGCATCGTCCACGCCTTGACGCTACCGTCTTCCGACGCCGTGAACGAGGCCGCAGCCCCAAAGACATTGGCGGTGATCGCCTTCGTGTGTCCCAGGAGCGACTCGGCCTCCTTGGTCGTGGCGACGTTCCAGAGCCGCAGTCGTCCTTCCGGATCGCCCGTGGCGAGGATCGTGGCAGGCGGATTTACCGCGAGCGACGTCACCGCAGTCGGCTGCACGGGGAACGCCTTGTCGGCGGCGAGCTTGGTCATTTCCCAGAGCCGGATCGTCTTGTCCGTCCCCGCGGTCACGATCCGTTTCGCATCGCCCAGCGGGATCGCGAACGTCACTTCCGTCGGATGCACGGCGAACTTCGTCGCGAGCGGCGGGGCCCAGAGTTTGACGAGGCCATCGCTCCCCGCGGTGGCGATCTGCGCCGCTTGAAACGTGATCGCCTCGGTCTTGCCGGTATGGGCGAGCACACCGCTGAGCAGCTTGCCGTCGGCGACGTTCCACAGATACCATTTGCCGTCCGCGCCGGCTCCCGCGAGGAGCGTGTTGCCGGCATTGAACGTGAGCTGCGTGACTTCGGCGGGGAGATTCGGGATGTTGCGAATCTCTTTGCCCGTCGGGATGGAGATGTGCCGTAACGTCTTGTCGGCCGAGACGGTCGCGAGCTGGGTGCCATCGGGCGAAACGGTCGAGGCGACGATCGCGGCCGGATGAGCGGGGAGCGGCTTGCTCGGGGTCGGCGCCAGGGGCCATTGCTTGAGGAGGCCGTCCTTGCCGGTGCTGTAGAGCGACGGGAGTGCCGCGACGCTGACGACGCCGCCGCGATGTCCGCCGACGGAGGTCAAGAAGACATTCTTGAGTAGATCATGGTAGCGGAGCGTCTGATCGGCGCCGCCGCTGACGAGGACGTTGCCGTTTGCGGAGAACGACAGCGCCGTGACCGCGCCGACGTGGCCTTCGAACTTCGCGAGTTCCTTATTGTCCGCGGCGGCCACGACGACGACTTTGCCGTCCTTGGTTCCCAGCGCGATCTTGGCGCCGTCGACGCTGGCCGTGACCGCGGTGACCTGATCGGCCGCGGGGAGCGAACGGAACGGTCGGCTCGCGGGGATATCCCAAACACGGACGATGTTGTCGGACCCGCCCGAGGCGAGCGACAGTCCGTCGTTGCTGATCGCCAGGCAGGTAACGTTCTTGGTATGGCCATTGGGCCCCGCGAAGGTGCGGAGTTCTTTGCCGGTGGCCGGATCCCAGAGTTTCACGGTGAAATCGAAGCTGCCGGTGGCGAGATACTTGCCGTCGGGCGTGAACCCGACCGCGTAGACGGCTTCGGTGTGTCCCTTGAAGGTACGGACGACGTCGAACTTCGACTTCGTGTCGCGCCCCTGCCCCAGGAGCGTGATGGCGAAAAAGAGGAGCGAAACGAACAGAGCGGCGAACCGTTTGAACGCGGTCATGAAAACCCCCAGAGGCGGCGTGGAATGTCGGCGAGAGACGAGCATTCGGCAGGATGGTCAGAAGGGATAGTTTCGCAGCTTGAGGGGGGTCTGTCAACCGGGGCGGAAACTTCCGATTCGTTTAGCGCTCGCAGGGGTTCTTGCGAGCGCTAAACCGGGACAATCGGAAACCGCGTCTCACTTCTCCTCGCCTTCCAGAATCCGAATCGCAACTTCCGGTTCGCTGATGTGCCGCACCAGGTGCTTCGGCAGATAGCAGAACATGCGGATGCGATTGTCGTGGAACTCCTGGCGGTACACCTCCGCATGGGCGTTCAGGTACGCGATCACCTTGCCGTTGGCGGCGTCGACGTCGACCTCCACGCGGGCGAAATCCGAACTGATCATCTCGATCACCGCATCGCACAACTCCGCGAGTCCCAACCGCTGGCCGGCACTGACCGACACCGCGTGCGGATGATTTTTCTGCAAGACCTGCAAGATCGACGCGTCCTCGACGCGGTCGATCTTGTTCAGCACCAGCAGCGTTTTCTTGTCGCCGCAGCCGAGTTCCTTAAGGACCGTCGTCACCGCGGCAATGTGCTCCTCGGCATGCGGGCTCGACGCATCGACGACGTGCAGCAAGAGCCTGGCCTGACGCGTCTCTTCGAGCGTCGCCTTGAACGAGGCGATGAGATGGTGCGGCAAATCGCGGATGAATCCGACGGTGTCGCTGAGGAGCACCTTGCCCCAGTCGTTTAGGCGCCACTGCCGGGTGCGCGTGTCAAGCGTCGAGAAGAGCTTGTTTTCGACGTAGACATCAGAGCCGGTGAGGGCGTTCATCAGGGTACTTTTGCCGGCGTTGGTGTAGCCGACGAGCGAGACGGTGTGTTCGTCGCCGCGGCTGCGGACTTCGCGTTCCTTGCGTTTTTGCACTTGCACGAGGCGTTCTTTGAGATCGCGGATCTTGGCGCCGATGAGCCGACGATCTTCCTCGAGCTGCGTTTCGCCGGGGCCGCGTAGACCGATGCCCCCCTTGTAGCGCGACAGATGCGACCACATTTTCTTGAGCCTCGGCAACGCATATTCGAGCTGCGCGAGTTCGACTTGCAATCGCGATTCCGCGGTGCGCGCGCGGGTGGCAAAGATGTCGAGGATGAGTTCGCTGCGGTCGATGACCTTGACGCTGGTGGCTTTTTCGAGGTTGCGAACCTGGCCTGGGGAAAGGTCGTTGTCGAAGACGACGACGTCGGCTTCCTTGACCTGCACGAGTTCGACGAGTTCCGCGAGCTTGCCCTTGCCGATGTACGTGCCGGGCACGACGTCGTCGCGTCTCTGCGTGAGCCGGCCAACGATATGGGCGCCGGCGGTGGTCGCCAGACCCTGCAGTTCCTCGAGCGGATCGTCGCCGAAGAAGGGACGCGACGGCAATGCCACGCTGACGAGGACGGCCCGTTCGCGGTGGACAGAGAGATCTTCGCGGGTGTTGTTTAATGTCACTGCGCTGGGTGCCCTCTTGACCCGTTGCCGGATACGCTGGAGTGTGGTTTTCATGAACGTGAGACACGTCAATTATAGACCAGTTCGCGCTTCGGAGTCGATTGGCCGACAAATATTCCGCGTGAGAAGAAGATCACCGATCGATGAGCGTGCCGGGCACGGTGAACCCCGAAGGGGGGCCGCCGAGGTATGTGTTGTCGGGGAGCGAGGTCTTACTGCGGGCGCGTTTCTCCTGCTCGGCGATGGTGAAGCGCGGATCGTCCGCGCGCTCCGTGCGCCTGGCGAAGGGGCCTTCGAAGCCCTGGCAGCCGGTGAGTAACGTGAACAGCAAGAAGAATCCGCGACGCATGGGTCGGTCACCGGGGTGAGTGAAGCCGGTCGAGAAGCCATTGGGCGATGCGGCGCTGCATCCAGCGGAGCCCGCCCTTTCCATCACTTCCAATATACCCCAGATGGCCTCCGTGCGGAACAATCTCAACTTCGATGTGTGGATTTCGAATGTCCGCGATCGGTCCATACGCCACAAACGGATCATCTTTCGCAGTGACCGCCAACGTCGGCGTCCGAATTTCCGGAATCACCGGCAAGGCCGAACCCAGCCGGTGATACTCCGCCACTGACGCAAACCCGCCGCGCGGGGCCGTGTACATCTCGTCGAGTTGAAACAGCGTCAGTTTGCGCGGCAACCCGGCCGCGGGGAGATCGGGGAAGTGACGTTCGTGCGCCTCGATCTGCGTCTTGACGAGGCGCGCGTAGTGCCAGTCGTAGAACGGCAGATGCTGGATCAGCGCGGAACAGCGGGCCAGATCGATCGGCGGATTGACGGCGACGATGCCAGCGAGGGAAAGTTCCGGATGTTCGCCCGCCATCTTGAGGACGAGATTGCCGCCAAGGGAAAACCCCGCCAGCCCCAGCGCCGAATCCGGATGACGAAGTTGAATCCACTTGACCGCGGCGAATACGTCGTCGGAAGCCGCAGCATTGTACCGCTTGCGCGCCAGCGCCACCCCGGCGCCGGCGGCACGCAGGTCCAGGCGAAAGATGCGGACGCCGTGCGCGCCCAGGAGACTGCCGACGCGCCGCAGCCAACTTGAGCGATGGCATCCCCCCAGCCCGTGAATCAGCAGCGCCGCCGGATCGCCCGCTTGCCACGTCGGCGGGACTGCGTCGTGAATCACCAGCGCATCGCCGTCGGCAAGGGCGATGGTATGCTGGGCCGACGGATACAGATCGCTCGGCCAATCGAAGAGATACGCGAGCACGGTCTGGACGTGCGGATTGGTGAGAAACGGAATCGGACGAAACGTGAGCATCGTCCGTTACGTTATCGCATGCCGGCGCCCAGTTCAAGCGTTCAGCGATTGCTCGTCAGAATCACCCGACGCCGTTTGTACAGGTCGAAGTGTTCGCCGAACTCCCGCGCCGCATCCGGATGGGCCGCGCGGAACGCCTTCCAGCGGTGCTCGGCCACGAACGCATACACCGGCATCGGACGAGCGAGAAGGTCGATCAGCTCCTTGTCGGTGCGGACGTGGATCATGTCGCGGCGCACGTAGAAGTTGAGGCTCGGCAAGTGTTCCACGCCGTAGCCAACCAGCACGTACTCGCGATCGGCGGGGAGATGGCTGAGCAACTGCGCGAGCGGTTCCGGAGGTTTGCCCTCGTTGAGGGCGGCGTTGGCGAGCGCGAAGATCGGGGCCACGAACGCGACCGCGCCGAGCGTCATGCACCAGAGCACGCCCTTGCGGCGATCGCCGAAGTACAGCAACCAGCCGACGATGCCCGCGAGCGCCGGCGCGACGGCCAACCAGAGGTAGGGCCAAAGGTACGGGAAGCGGTGGCCCTTGAGGAAGGCGAAGTCGCCCCAGCCGGCGGCGACGCCGATGCCCATGCCGAAGCCGACGCCGATGAGCAGCAGCGTCGCAAAGCAGGTCGGGAAGAACCAAGCTGGGACTTGCACCCACGCCAGACGCCAGCGATGCAGAAAGCGGGCGATGAGCATGCAGCAGGGCGCCCCCATGGGCAGGACGTAGTTGGGGAGCTTGGTCGCGGCGGCAGTGAAGAAGATCAGGTACATGGTGAGCCAGACGAGCACGAGCCGATAGGCCGCCACGTCGCCGCGGACACGGGTGTCGCGGTGCAGTTCCCACGAATCGCGAAACCGCTCCATCGGCTGCTGAATCGCCGACCACAATCCGACCCACAGCGACCAGCCCAGGAAGATCGACCACGGCGCCAGGCCCACGAGCAACACGAGCGGATAGTACAGGACGGAGCCGCGGTGGTTTTCCATCGGGTTGATGAAGCGGTCGACGTTGTGCGTGAGGACAAAGCTCTTGATGAAATCGGTCTTGGTCACGACGGTGACCATGATGTACCAGGGGCCGGCGACGAGGAAGCAGCCGAGCAGCGTCCAGAGCACTCGGCGATCCAGGAGCAGCTTGAGGTTTCGTTCCCAGAAGAGGAAGAAGAACATGATGGAGCCGGGGATGATGATGCCGACGGGCCCCTTGGCGAGGACGGCGATGCCCATGCCGGCGCCGGTAAGGGCGTACCAGAGGGCGCGCGGGTTGCGCTGGCCCTGCCAGAAAGCGAGCAATGTCAGGAGATTCGCGAGATTGAGGATGGCGTCGGGATTGGCGAAGCGGGCGGCGCCGCACAACATCGGCGTGCTGGCGTGCACCAGGCCCGCGAGCAGCCCCGTTCCTTTGCCGAAGAGGCTACGAGCCAGTTCGTAAGCGACGAGCACGCCGAGCCAGGCGCAGATCGCCGAGGGAAAACGGGCCGCGAACTCCCCGACGCCGAAAAGATGGTACGCGCCGACGACGAGCCAATACTGCAGCACGGGTTTGTGAGGCCGAAGTTCGCCGTTGTAGGTCGGCTTGACGTAATCCCCCGAGGTGTACATTTCCAGGGCGCAGGTGGCGTTTCGGCCCTCGTCGAGATCCCAGAGCTTGGCGTCCCCCAGGTTCCAGAAGAACAGCGGCAACGCCGCCAGGGTGAGCAGAGCGTAGTGCAGCCAGCGCGTCGAATAATCGGTAAGCATCCATGCCTCGGGAAAAGGTTTACCAGGCGCAATCGCCGGCCATGTCGGAAATCGGGATGGCGAGTTCGTTCGTCGGAGCCGCGAAGTGGTCGGCCTGCGTCCAGTGCATGGCCCGCGTCTTCTCGGCGACGACGAACAGATTCGACGCCAAGCACTTGAGAGGCCAAACGCGTTCGAGCACGCCGTTGGCGCGCCACAACCCGCGTGCCGCAACGCCCAGGCCGCGCGAACTCGCCGAGAATGTCGGAATCATCTGATGATACTCGACGCGGCGCGGGCGAAAGCCGTGATGCAGCAGCATCTCGCGCGTCTCGCGTCGGCCGTAGCGGCGCAGGTGGTGCGGCATGTTCAACATGCGCCCGAGCGCTTCGGTGTAACTCCAGCGATTGGGCAGACAGGCGAGAATGAGCACGCCGCCGGGCCTCAGGACGCGGTAGAGTTCGGTGAGCGATTGGCTGTCGTTGGGGACGTGTTCCAGCACGCCGTTGGCGATGACGGCGTCGAAGGTGTCGTCGAGGTAGGGCAAATGCCAGGAGTGTTCGAGTTGCCGATAGCAAAGCTGCGAGGCATCGTGAAACGCCTGGAAGCGCCCGGCCGGGAAGACGTCGCAGCCGAACAATTCGCCCGCGAAACCGGCCTGCCGAACGAGGCAGGCGTCGGGGGCGTGCATGCAGCCCCAGTCGAGAATTTGGCCCTGGAGGAAGGGGAGGTAGCGGCGCACGAGGTCGATTTGCCGCGACAGCATGTTGTCGCTTTCGCTATGGCGGCGAAGATAGGCGACCGATTCGAGATCTTGGGCTCGCAGCAGATGCGCGATCTGGCGCTGGTAGAGTGCGCGGAGCCGAGGGAGCATGTTTCCGCCATCCATGGGGAGTAAGCCTTTCCGTGAACGAACCGGGCTCCATTCTAAAGAGTGAGGCAATTTGCCGCGAGACCAGTTTTAGAAGACTTCGTTACGGCGCCATGCTGTCGATGATCTCAACGCGCTTGCGATCGACGGACAACCCGCACTGGACGCGGGCTTTCGATCTCAGATCGTCCAACGTCTTGCCCCTGGGCAGCTTGACGTTCTCGGCCACGTGCACGAATAGCGGTCCCTCAGGCCCCTCGAGCGAAAGCAGACCCGTGGAGCGGTCGAACGCGACGACGGCCCGCTTGGCGAGGATCGGCATTTCGAGTTCCATGTGCATGATTTTCTTGGCGCCGGCTTCGAGCCAGTAGACGATCTTTACGCCGCGCCGCACTTCTTGGGCGGTGAGGTCGCGGAACGGTTTGCTTTGAAACGCCAGGCTATACGTCGCATCCTTCAGAAGCGGGTATTCGTGCAGCAGGGACGCATCGCCGTTCTGCCCGGAGGACCAGATGGTTGCGACCTGTTTTCCAGCGTCGAAATCGAAAAGCACGCCGGACATTTTGGTGAGGTGGACCTCCGGCGCCCCGCCTTTGCCCGCGCGAATCTCGGCAATCGCCTTGCGGTCTTCGGAGAAGAGGATGTTTACCAACTTGCTCGACTTGATCTCGGAGAGTTCGACGGGCGACCCCGAGTAGAGGACTTTCGCGTCGGGCAAGAGGGGCAAGGTCTTTTCGCCGATCGTGTGTTTGTAGGTAACGATGCGATTCTTGGCATCGACGTGTTTGAGGTACGCGCTAATCATGGCGGGAGAGATCGCGATCGCCGTCACGTCGTCGCCTTCGAGTTTGAGCGTGAGTCGAGCGTCGACTTCGATCTCTTTGAGCGGCGCCGGTTTGCCCAGGGCGGTCGTCACCGGCAGATCGGGCTTGAGCAAGTTGAATGTCTTGAGGCGGTAGACCTTGCCTGTCTCGTGAATGCGCAGCGTGATTGTGCCATTCTCGACGTCGACTTCCTGGAAGATGCCCTTGATATCCTTCGCGTCCTGAGCGAAGGCCGAAGCGGAGCAGAGGAACATTACGAAAAGCGCGCGCATGGGATCACCTTGAGTGCGGGAGATGATCGCATTGTATTGAAGCGAGTTCGCCTCTATGACCGTGCGAGATTCTGCTGTACGACGGCCTAGGAAGGCCGTCCTACTTGGACATCGCCACTTTTCCTCAATCTTCTAACGTAAATTCAATGAATGAAGTCATTTACATTTACCCCGAAGGGGTTGGATCTCAAAGCCCTGGGTTGCGTACTCGCAACCCAGGGAACAAAGGCGTCACACAGGATTACCCCGAAGGGGTTGCATCCGTATGGCCGCCTCGATGCAACCCCTTCGG